>JAVHLY010000010.1:0-70766 GCA_031081585.1 Armatimonadota bacterium | reverse complement strand
GACCCGGATCTTGGCTGGGGTCATCGCTGGTGCCTCAGTCGGGCAGGGTCTCCATCATCGGGACCATTATCGGCCGTTGCCGGCCGGATGGGGAAGCTGTTGCACGGTCTGGTCTTCGGGTCGCTGTTCCTTCTCGCCTTCGCCGGCGGCCTTGCCGGGCTGTACAGTCTCAGACCGGAATGGGTCACCGTGGAGGGCATGCGAGAGCGGGTCCGCCGTCTGCTGGCCGGGACGTGGCTGATGGCGCTCGTGGCCTGGGCGACCGTGATCAGCGGCACCTATATCGTGTACCCCTGGTACCGGGCCACACCGCCAGCGGGAGTGGACCTGTCGGCCTACCCGCGGGCCCTGCTTCTCTCCAGACCCGAGACCGCTCTCTGGCATCGATTCGGGATGGAGTGGAAGGAGCATATCGGCTGGTTTGCGCCGATCTTGGCCACCACGGTAGCGTATCTCGTCGCCTACTACCGGGAAGGGCTGGCGGCCTCCGGATCGCTGCGCCGCACGGTCCTGGGGCTGTTCGTCGTGGCGTTCGGCGCAGCGGCTGTCGCGGGCGTCTTCGGCGCTTTCATCAACAAAGTCGCGCCGATCCGATGAGGCCGGCGAGGGGAGGGAAGCGATGATGACGACCAACGCCCGGCCCAATGGAGCGGCCGCGGCGGCCATCCTGTCGGCGGCGATCGGGGTCTTCCTCCTTGGCTTGCTCACCACCCTGGCGGAGCTCCTGCCGGGCCTCAAGGGGGGCCTGACGCTGTGGGCGCTGGCCGGACCCCTCTCAGGCAAGACGGCGGTCTCGGTGGGGATCTGGCTCGTCGCGTGGGTGGCGCTTCACCGCGCACTCCGGGCGTCCGACGTCAACCTGGCCCGTTACACGCGCTGGGCCTGGGTGCTCATCGTGCTGGGCCTGGTGCTGACGTTTCCGCCCATGTTCGAAGCGTTCGCCAGGTAGAGCCTGGAGTTGCGCCTGCGCCTCACTGCCTGCGGCCCGGCTCCGGGGCACTGTCCGGGGGCAGCACGACCTCGATGGTCGTTCCCTGTCCCGGAGCGCTGCGGACGTGCATCTGCCCGCCCAGCAGTTCCGCCCGCTCCCGCATGCCCAGCAGGCCCAGCCCGCCGCCCGGCCGGGCGGGGGGACGGCCAACCTCAAACCCGCGCCCGTCGTCGCTGACCGTAAGGCGGACCGCGTCCTGGCCGACGTGCAGGGCCACCGAGACGCGGGTGGCCGCGGCGTGCTTGAGGACGTTGTTGAGCGCCTCCTGGAGGATCCGAAAGAGGGCGGTCTCCGCCGGCGGCGGCAACCGCCGGTCCACCCCCTGGAGGTCCAGGGTCACCGCCAGGCCCGAGGGTTCCACGACTTCCCGCACGTACCAGCGCACGGCCGCGCCCAATCCCAGGTCGTCCAGGACGGTGGGGCGCAGGTCGTAGATCAGCCGGCGCAGCTCCCCCAGCGTCTGCTCGGCGATGCCCTTCAGCCGGCGCAGGCGGGTGGCGTCGGGTTCGGCTGCCTCTCGTCCCGCCATCTCCAGGTTGAGGATCAGCGCCGTGAGGGCCTGTCCCGCCTCGTCGTGCAGCTCCCTGGCGATCCGGCGCCGCTCCTCCTCCTGGGCCGTCAGCAGGCGCTCGATCAGCTCGCCGCGGGCGGCCTCCTTGGCCCGCACCTCCGCCAGCAGGCGGGTGCGCTCGGCCGCCAGGGCCATCTCGTGTCCGGTGGCCGCCAGGAGGTCCAGTTCCCGCCCGGAGAAGTTGCGCCCCGGAGAGAGCAGGAGGTTCATCACGCCGATGACCCGTTCGGCCGTGTGGAGCGGGATGCTGGCATGCCGCGGCTGCAGCCAGCCCACCCGTTCGAGCCGCAGGCAGGCCACCAGGTTCACCGGACGCCGCAACTGCCCCTCGCGGAGCATCTGCAGGCACCGGCAGTCCCCGCGCATGGCCGTGGCACCGTCGGCCATCAGCGGTTCGGGCAGCCGGTGGGACGCCGCCAGCGCAAACTCTCCCTCGTCTTCCTGGAGGAAGATCCATCCCCCCCGCAGGCCCATCAGCTCGACCACGCGGCTCAGGGAAGCGGTCAGCGCCTCGCGGAGGTCGGCGGAGCGGTTGAGGGTCTCCGCCACGGCGGTGATGGTGGCCAGGTCGCGGGCGCGGGCCCAGGCCCGCATCAGGACGCCCAGGCCCAGCATGATGGCCGCCAGACCCGAGACCACCGCGCCCACCCCCACGCCCACAGGGTGGGGCCGCAGGAGCGGGTAGCTGAGGGAAACCAGGCCTTCGAGGACCATCCCTCCGGCCACGAGGCGCGAAGAGCGCTCGTCGAGCCCGCCGACGAAGCGGGCATACCGGACCGCCGCCGTGAAGAACCACAATCCGGCCACGACGGAGGGAGGTAGCGCCGCCAGCCAGACCGAGGAGGGAAGCAGCAGGGCGGCGGCGACGACGGCCACGACGCCGAGCAGCGGGGTGAGCGGCCAGGGCACGGGACCGAAGCTGCGGGCCATGGCACCGGCGGCGAAGAGGAAGAGGAGGTGGCGGACCAGGCTCGCTGCCGGCCAGGCGAAGGCGAGCCCTTCGGCGACGACATGGCCGGTGAAGAGGGTGAAGGCGATGGCCCACCAGCGGACCTCCTGCTCCCGGCTCTCGAGGTAGCGGAAGACGAGGAAGGCCGTGGCGGCGAGCAGCAGGCCGAAACCGAGCGCCAGCAGGGGGATCAACACCGGAGGAATCGTTCGGGCCCGCGCGGTCGCTTCCCTGGGGCCCGCCGGGCGCGCTGTCGGCCTGCTATCGTGTGGGGGTGATCACCGCATGCGCCTGACGTCCGCTGCGGTCCCCGCGCTCTCCGCCCGGTGGCGCGCCCTGCCCGGCATGACCCCGGGAGTTGCCTTCATGGTCGTGGGGGTGGCCGTGTTCCCGGTGGCCGCCCTCGGCCTGGCCCTGGTCGCCCACCGTCTGGCCGCAGGCGCGTATCGCAGCTATCCCGTCCTGGCCGTCAACCACCTCTTCACCCTGGGGTGGGGCACCTTCGTGGCGCTCGGGGCCCTCCACCAGCTCTTCCCGGCCATGGTGGGCCTCACCCGTCGCCGGGATCCGGTGGCGGGTGTCCAGATGGCGCTGGCCGTGGCGGGACTCCTGGTCCTGCTGGCCGGCTTCCTGACCCGCCGGCCGCCGTTCATCGCCCTGGGCGGGAGCGCGGTCTGGACCGCGGCGCTCCTCGCCTTGTGGGTGGTCGGCACCCAGGCGCGCGGGCGCCGGCGATGGCCGCCGTCGGCCACCGGCGTGGTGCTGGCCGTCCTCTCCCTGGTGATGGCGACCTCCTGGGGGGTGCTCATGGGCCTCAACTGGACATGGCCGTTCTGGCCGCGCCTGCTGCGATGGGCCGGACTGGGGGTGCACGCGGCGTTGGGCCTGGGGGGCTGGTTCGGCCAGCTCGTGGTCAGCGTCTCCTACTACCTGCTGCCGCGCTTCACGGGAGCCGCCACACCCTCACCGCGGCGCGTCGCTCTCGTCCTCACCCTGCTGAACGGGGGCGTCCTCCTGTTGGTGGGGGCAGCGCTCACGGCGAGCGCACGCCTGGCCCGTCTGGCCGCCGCCGTCCTGGCCATCGCGGCGCTGCTCTACGCCCGAGACGTGCACCGGATGCTCCAGCGCACGCGCCGGGAGGCCCCGGACCTGACGACTCACCACTGGTGGGTCATCTGGGGACAGACGCTGCTGCTGGCGGCGCTGGCGGTGGCCTTCGCTGCGGGGGTGCTCTCCGGACCGCGGGCGGGCGTGGCGGCGGTGGTCCTGATCCTGGCGGGGTGGATCACCATGGCCATCACGGGGCAGCTCTACAAGGTGACGCCGTTCCTCATGTGGTACTACCGCTTCGCCCGCGGCCTGAGCCCGTGGGAGGTGCCCCGTCTGCCGGCTCCCTACTACCCGAGGACAGGCGTGGTGGCGTTCGCCCTGATGGCGGCAGGGAGCACGGCTCTGGGCCTGGCGGTGGCGGCCGGGCTCCCCGCCGCGGCCACGGGCGCGAGCCTGCTGCTGGCCGCGGGAGCCGTCACCTTTGCCGGTCTGATGATGTCGTGGCTTCGGGTCGTGGTGGGCAGCCGGTGAGTCCCGCGGCCGGCCGCTCAGTCGGCCACCCTGACGGCGAAGCGCCCGGTGAGGGTCTTCGACCGGTCGTGCCGGTGACGGGTGCGCAGCGGCGTACTCAGGTTTCCAGGACCACGTGCCGGATCTCCCGTCGCAGCGCCGTGTACGCGACGTGCACCCGACCGGCGCCGTCGACCACGACCGCCGGGTACGAGTACTCCCCCGGGCCCTCCTCCAGCACCAGCAGCGGCGTCCACGTGGCCCCGCCGTCGGCACTCTCCGCCAGGCAGAGGGGGTGGCGCAATTCCCATTGCATCGGATCCCGTCCGCGGTCGGTGTGGTTGTACACGAGCCACAGGCGGGCATCGGGCAGGCGCGCCATGTCGATGCTGGCGTTGGGGTTGGGCAGTTCGATGGGGTGGGGCGCAGACCAGGTGTGGCCGCCATCAGCGCTCTCCGTCGCCCAGATGCGGCCGGTCCTGGTGCGCGTGAGCATCAGCAGCCGGCCCGGCCTCCCGAGAGCCAGCGTGCCCTGGATCATAGCCACGCCGGTACCGGCGCCGATGGCCAGGTCGTCGAACACCCAGGCGGTGCCATGCCGCGCGACGTCGAGGCGCGCAAGCCCTACCTGCCAGCGCACCTCGTCGTACACCGGCAAGAGCAGCGTGGTCCCAAGGCGGAGGGGCTTGTTCTTGGTCAGGACACCCGCACGGTCGAGCAGCAGCACCTCGTCCGACCAGGTCTGCCCGCAGTCGAAGGAGACGCGCGCGCACGGCTTGCCCCCGGTGCACCACGCGCCCCAGACGCGGAAGTAGGCCAGCCAGAGCACACCGGGTGCCCCGGCGAACAGCACCGGGTTGCCACACGGGTGCCCGTCGGCCGGTGCGACCAGCGCGGGCGGCGACCATGCGGAGGCCCCGGCCCCCAGCCGCGCCACGTAGATGCCGGAGTCGGGCAGCCCTTCGGCCGTACCGCCGAACCAGGCGCCCAGCAGGCTGCCATCGGGTGCGGGCAGCAGCGTGGCGCCGTGGCAGAACGCCGTGGGGAGCGGATTGGTCATCGGCTGACGCCCCACGACCCGTGGCACTCTGGTCATGGTCTGCCGCACCTCCGTCCGCAGGGGCGGGGCTCCACCGGCCTGACGGGCCCTTCCGGCGGGGGCATCGCCACCTGGGTCGCCCTACCGGTGTGCGGTCATCGTGATGCCACGGATGATGGCCTGCTGGAAGGCCAGGAATAGCATCAGGGCTGGCAGCGCCGCCAGGGCCGCGCCGGCCATGAGGATGCCGTAGTCGATGTCGTACGCCCCCTGCAGGGCCCGCAGGCCGATGGGCAGCGTGAACATCTGGGGGGACGACAGGGCGATCATCGACCAGAAGAACTCGTTCCAGGCAAAGGTGAACATGTAGATCACCAGGGCCGCCAGCGCCGGCTTCGCCAGGGGCACGATGATGCTGAGCAGGATCCGGACGTTGCCGGCGCCGTCCACCCGTGCGGCGTCGTCCAGCTCGGTGGGAATGTTGAGAAAGAACTGGCGCAGCAGGAAGATGCCGAGGGGCATGCCGACCATGGGCAGGAAGACGGCCGGGTAAGTGTTCAGCAGGTGCAGGCGGTTCATGAGAAAGTAGAGCGGGATGACGTTCACTTCCAGCGGGAGGAGCATCGAGGAGAGGAAGATCAGGAAGAGGACGTCGCGTCCCCGCCACCGCAGCCGCGAGAAGGCGAACGCCGCCGGCACCGAGACCAGGGTCGAGAGGACCGTGGTGGCCGTGGCCACCACCAGGCTGTTGACCATCCAGCGGGCGAAGGGCCACCGGGTCAGCACCACGTGGACGTGGTGCAGCGTGGGCTCTCGCGGGATCCACCGGGGCGGCAGGGCGAAGAGCTCAGGAGTCGGCTTCAGGCCCGTGGCGAACATCCAGGCGATGGGACTCAGCCACAGGACCAGCAGCCCCGCCATCACCACCAGCACTGCTCCGGCCAGCCGGTGCCCCGCCCTCACAGCGCTGTCCCGAACCCCAGCCAGCGGAAGGCGACCAGGGTGAGCCCCAGGATGATGACGAACAGCACCACGCCCACCGCCGCAGCCTGCCCCATCTCGAGGTACTCGAACCCGAAGCGGTAGAGGTACAGCGCCAGCACCTCCGAGGCGCGCCCAGGCCCTCCGGCGGTCATGATGAGCACCTGCCCGAAGACGATGAACCCCGAGATCGTGGTGAGCACCAGCGCGAAAAGCACCGCCGGCTTCAGCAGGGGCAGCATGATCGCCACGAAGATGCGCGCGCCGGAAGCGCCGTCGATACGTGCGGCTTCGTAGAGCTCCTCCGGGATATCCTCCAGCGCGGCCCGGAACAGGACCATGCGGTAGCCCGCCAGCCACCACGTGGTGGCCAGGGCGATGGCCGGCAGGGCCCACCGCGGTTCGTTGAGGAAGGCCGGCGAGCCAACGCCCCACCCCCGCAGCACCAGCAGGACGATGCCGAAGTCGGGATCCAGCAGCCACCGCCAGACCAGCCCGACCACCGAGACGGTCAACAGGTAGGGGAAGAAGAACCCGGCTTCCATCCAGCGTGCCGCCAGCGTCCCGCGGTAGGTGAAGAGGAACAGGGCCAGCAGCAGACCGGCGCCCACGATGAGGGGGATGGCCAGAGCTGCGAACTCGAGGGTGTTGCCCAGCGCGTTCCAGAAGCGGGGATCCCTGGCCAGCGCCAGGTAGTTGCGCGCCCCGGTAAACCGGGCGTCTCCCAGCGGGTCCCACCGGTACAGGCTGATGACCACGCCGTAGAGCACCGGCCCCAGGCGGAAGAGGATCCAGAACGCGGCGAACGGCAGCAGGAAGATGACGATCTCGCCGACCTGCAGCCACTGCCTGCGCCGGGTTCGCCGGCGCGCAGGCCCCGCCTCCACCGGCGCCGCCACCGCCCGCGAAGCCGGGGCGGGCAGGCCGACCGTTCGAACCTCCGCCTGGGGCACGGGAGGGGCGCCCGGGGGGCCGGGGCCCCTCCGCCACCGCTGCGGCATCTCCGCTATCCCGCCAGCACGCGGTTGACCTCCGCCTCGGCGCGGGCGAGCGCCTCGCGCGGGGCCAACCGGAGGTTGTACGCCTCCTGGATGTACGGTTCGATGGCCGCGTGCACCTGCGGCGCCTTCTCATGGGTCAGCGGGTAGTGCACGTAGCCGCGGTTCGCCATGTCGGCGAACTTGTTGAGCGCCAGCCGCCACGAGTCGGACTCCAGCAGCGCCCGCGAGCGCTGCGCGGGCAGGTACGCCGGAATGTGCCCGCCGTAGATGCCCCACTCGTCCGAGTGCTCGTTGATCCACTTGATTGTCCGGATGGCCGCCACCAGCACCTCGTTGGTCACGCGGTCGGGCCGCTGGCGCGGGATCACCAGGTTGTGGCTGTCGCCCCAGGTCACGGCCCGCTCGAAGAACTTCGGCACGTAGTGGAACCCGAAGTTCACCCCGCTGTCCTTCGCCGTGGGCAGGTACCAGTTGCCGGCCAGCAGCATGCCCAGTTGCCCCGCAGCGAACTGCTTGAACCCGTCGGTCCCCGGCTGGTTCCAGCCGCGGCGGATCATGGTCACCAGGTAGTCCAGGGCGCGCAGGCCGCGGTCGTCGTTGAACGCCGCGCGCCTCCCGTCGGGCGTCAGCAGCTCGCCGCCCTGCCCCCAGAACAGGATCTCCCAGGCGCGGCGAACCTTCCGGGGCAGCGCGTCTTCGGCCGGGTGGAAGGCGAAGCGGCCGGTACGCGTACGCAGCGCCTCGCAGGCCCGCTCGAACTCTTCACGGGTCTCGGGCGCACGATCCGGGTCCAGGCCCGCCTGCCGGAACAGGTCCTTGTTGTACCACAGCCCCCACATGTGCGAGTCGAGCGGGACCAGGTAGCGCCTGCCCTGGTAGACGCCGGCCTCCCATACCTTCCTGGTGTACTGTGACGCCCGGATGTCGGCGACCTCGAGCAGGTTGCCCGCCCGCGACTCCTCCAGCGGCGTCAGCGCCCGGTAGACGTCCATCACCCGGCTGGAGTGGCAGATGCCGATCTGCGGCGCGTTGCCCGCCCCCACGGCGGCGAACAGCTGCGCATAGTACTCGGCCCACTGCCCCTGCAGCAAGTTCAGCTTTACCGTCCGGCTCTCGGCGTTGAACCGCCGGACGATGCGCTCCATGGCCGCGGCGTCGCCGCTGTGGAAGAGCGTGTAGTAGTCCAGGGTGATGACGCGCTCCTGGGCCGCCACCCACGGCAGGCGCCACAGCCCTGTCGACGCCGCCAGCGTCGTCGCCGCCGCCGTCTTGAGCAAAGCGCGCCGGCTCACCATCCCATGATGGCCCGCATCGTCTCCCCTCATCTCCCCCTCACCTCCACTGCTCGCGCTCCTGCGCGGTCTCGTCGTCTCCGGCTGCCCCCGCGCGCACGTCGACCCTTCGTGCGGGCGTCCCGGCCCCTGCGCGGACGGCGGCCCGCAGCGCCGGCAAGCGGCGCCTCACCTCCCGGCCACCGAATGTGATAACGTTCTCACCATCCGGTTCGCACGATTCGCGATACCATCGCCTGCTTCCTGCCCGAGGCTCAGGCGGGCGGGTACCAGCCCGTCGGCTCAGATCCTGCGCCTGCGGATCCCACGGGGTCAGCCTACCTGGAACGCCAGCAGCTAGACCGAGAAGATCCCTTCCAGTCGGAACAGGTCCAGGTTGAGGGCGCGGCGCTCAGCCACCGTGCGATCCAGCGGGATCGGGACGAGGTCCCTGCCCTGCAGGCCGATGAGCACGCCCGTCTGTCCGCCCAGGAGGGCCTCGGCGGCCGCAGCCGCCAGACGGCTGGCCAGGATTCGGTCGAAAGCCGTGGGGGCCCCGCCGCGCTGGATGTAGCCGAGGACCGTGGCCCGCACCTCCAGGCCCGTCAGGTCGGCCAGGTAGGCTGCCACGTCCACGCCCCGTCCGGCCCCCTCGGCCACCACGATGATGGTGTGCGCCTTGCGCAGTCGCCTCCGCTCCCTCACCCGGCCGGCCACGTCGGACAGGGGAATGGGGGCCTCCGGGATGAGCACGATGTCCGCTCCCGTGGCCAGCGCCGCGTTCAGGGCCAGCCACCCGCAGTCGCGGCCCATGGTCTCCACGACGAAGGTGCGCTCGTGGGCGGACGCCGTGTCGCGAATGCGGTCGATGGCCTGCACAATGGTGTTGAGAGCCGAGTCGGCTCCGATGGTCTGGTCGGTGCCCGGGACGTCGTTGTCGATGGTCGACGGGATCCCCACCACGGGGACGCCCAGCTGGGAGAGGCGGAAGGCCCCGGCCTGACTGCCGTTCCCGCCCACCACGAGGAGGCCGTCGACGCCCGCCCGCTCCAGGGCGGCCAGAGCCTGCCCCTGGCCCTCCGCGGTCTTGAAGGGCTCGCAGCGGGCCGTGCGCAAGATGGTCCCCCCTGCTTCGATGATGCCGCCCACCGCAGTGGAATCGAGCGGCAGGAACTCGCCCTGCATGAGGCCCAGGTAGCCGCGGCGGACACCCAGGATCTCCACGCCCCGCGCCGCGGCCAGCCGGACCGCCGCCCGAATCGCCGCATTCATGCCGGGCGCGTCCCCGCCGCTGGTGAGGATGGCGATGCGCTTCACGGGGCTCCTACGGGGTGCCGCCGTACTTCCGGTGCCAGCCCTCGCCGGCCTCCCGGACCTGGAGGCGCGCCCCCGGACCGCCCACGACCTCGAACCACGGGCGGGCCCCCACCGCCGCCGCGCCGGCCCGGAGGAGGTTGCGGGTCCCCGCGGTCCGCAGCCACGCTTCCATGGCCGTCAGGTCGGGGTAGCGGGCCAGCGCCGGCTGCCAGATGGCGCGTCCGCACAGGAACCCGCTGGCTCCCGCCTCCACCGCCAGCTCCAGGCCCACCAGGAACTCGTCGATCCCCACACCTCCGCTCAGGAGGACCCACGGCGGCCTGGCGGCCTCGGAGACGGCCCGGCAGGCGGCACGCACCTCGGTCAACGTGTACACCGCCGGCCGCTCCCGGCCGTCGAAGACGCCGTGGTGGAACGGCGGGCAGTACCGGAGGTCGGCGGGAAACTCCAGTTTCAGCACGTCGACCCGGTACCGCTCCTGCGAGAACTCCTCGGCGGCGGCCGCCGTGTACCGGGGGCGGTCCCGGGCGAACTCCGGCGTGTCCGCCGCCGGAGCTCCCAGCGGGTAGGTCACCACCTCCAGCAAGAACGGGAGGTCTGCCCGGGCGCACGCTTCCCCCACCGCCTGGGCCAGGCCCTGCTGGTGCGCCCGCGTCGCCGCCGAGGCCTCCGGGTTGTAGTGGAGCAGCAGCTTGGCGGCGTTGGCCCCCGACCGCTTGACCTGGTCCACCGACCAGCCCTCCACGAGGCGGGCGCGCCGCTCGCGCCCACCCTCGCCGGCGGGCTCGTAGCCGGTCTCCTCCAGCGCGGTGAGGAGGCCCACGTCCCGGGGGACCAGCGGGACGGCGTGCGGGAAGCCGTAGACGGGGTCGACCAGGACCGCCGTGGCGTGGGGCGCCAGGATCTCGGTCAGGAGGGTCTTGACGCGGGCCAGCTCCTCGTAGGAGACCTGGCCCGGGGACCGGCCCGTGGCCCGGGCCAGCGCTGCCCGGAGGGAGTCGCGCTGGTCCACGGCGAGCATGCGGAACCGGCCGTCCCGGTCGGCCAGGCGGACCAGGTTGAGGAGCTTGCCAGGGCTCAGGGCGACCGTGGCGGCGCCCGGTGTCACGCCCGTCCCGACGGCGTGGTCTCCGCGGTGGGCCTGCGGCGCCTCCGGGGCTCCTCGTGCAGGTTGATGAAGGTCTGGGCGATGTCGGTGGCCGTGAGGATCCCCACCACGCGGTCCCCACGGAGCACCGGCAGGCGGCGCACGCGCTCGCGCAGCATGAGGGCTGCGGCCTCCGCCAGCGGCGTCTCCTCGGAGACGGTCGGCACGTCCCGGCGCATGACGTCCCCGACCGTCACGTCCTCCCCCGCCCGCTCGGCCAGGTCGGTGAAGCTCACCATCCCCAGCAGCCGGCCCTCAGCGTCGACCACGGGGGCGCCGTGGATCTGCGCGCGCACAAACAACTGGAGCGCTTCGTCCAGGGGAGTCTCGGGCCGTACGGTCTTCACCTCTCGGGTCATAACGGTTCGTGTCTCCATGGGACCTCCTCTCAGCGTCGGGGCGTCGCTGCGTGACGAACCAGTGGGTATGCCGGCATACCGGGCTACGGTTGCACCACGAAGAGGCCCACCATGCCCGCGTCCGCGTGGTTGACCACGTGACAGTGGAAGAGCCACAGACCCGGATAGCGGAACCGGACCAGCAGCGTGTCCATGGCGCCACCCACCAGGGGCAGCACCTGCCCCGGCCACGGCCGGCCGTTCAGCACGCCCAGGGAGACCAGGGGGATCTCGTGGATGTGCAGGCTGTGGTCCAGGTTCCCGATGTTCACCACGTGCAGCTTCATGGACTCGCCGACCTTCATCGTGTAGAAGGGCACGGTCTTGCCCAGCTGGTTCACGACACCCTGGAGGCCTTGCTCCTTGAAGAGCTCCTCCAGGGCGCGTTCCCCACCCGGAATTCCCAGGCCGTTCATGACATACGGGGGGACCTTGGTCCCCTGGCGCAGGCGCGTGGACTCCGCCATGAACAACACTTCTTCGCGCCCGGCGGGCGCCCTGGAGTCCTCGACGATGATCATACCGTAGAGGCCCTGCAGGATGTGCTGGTTGATGGGAAACTCCCTGTCCGCTGCATGGCAGTGATAGTAGACGGCCTCGGCCCGTTCGGGCCGGAACTGGTAGACATACTCCTTGCCCGGCGGGATCATGGCCCCCCGGCCTCTGCCGCTGATGACGTTGGCCTGCGACCCGTCGTTCTCCAACGGGTAGTGACTCAGGTGGGTGTGGAAACTGTGGGTCCGGTTGTGCCGGTTGATTACCCGGACCCTCAGGATCTCACCGACCTTCGCCCGCAGCGTCGGGCCGGGCACCGTGCCGCTGTAGGTCCACACGGTCCAGGTATTGCCGCCGCCGAAGTCGATGGTCTTCTCGACGATCTCCAGCGTGTACTCACGCACCGCCTTCCCGCCTTCCCTGTACACCCTTGCCTTCGGTCCTGGCGGGGCGGAGGGGACCTGGGCGGCGATTTTGGCCGCGGCCTGAGCCGCCAGCGGGCCGCCCATCAGCAAATCCATGAGGTGCACGCCCCGATGATGGGCGTGGGTGATGTCCTCGGCGGCCGGCGCCGACGCGCGAGTCGCCGCAGGTGGCCATGTCAGCCGCGGCCCCCGGGCCGGACCGGCCAGCACCAGGGCGGCGATGGCAGCGGCGATGAAGAACAGGATGGCCATCGTCTTGCGCTGCATGGTGTCCTCCCTTACGGCGCCAGGGCCCGCTCGTCCAGGGCGTAGGCAAGGCCCCGGACGTCGACGTCCACCACGCCGTCGATGCGCCGGACGTAGGACTCGATGAGCGAGACGTCTCCCCGCCGGTCCACCCGGCCGGCGATGGTGACCACCCCGTCCCGCACCGCGATGTCCAGAGCGTCAACGTCGATCCAGAGGTCCCGCACGATGGTCTCGCGCACCAGGGCGGCCAGCTCCTCGTCGGTCCGGGCCAGGGCGCGCAGGATGTCGTTGCGGCTGACGATTCCCACCACCTTCCCCTCCCGCACGATGGGGATGCGGTTGATGCGATGTCGGATCATGAGGGCGGCGAGCTGGCGGACGGGGGTGTCTTCCTCCGCGGTGATCACGGGCCGCGTCATGACCTCGGCGGCGGTACGCCCGCGGTACCGCCGCATCTGCTCCTGCACCTCGCGGGTGAGGCCCTCCAGCAGGCCCCACACTCCGGGGAGGTGCACCGGTCCCGCCTCCTTGGGCAGCAGGTCCGCCTCGGTGACCATCCCCAGGAGGGTTCCGTCCGCACCCACCACCGGAGCGCCGCTGATCCGGCTCCCCACCAGGGTTCGCGCCACCTCGGCCAGCGAAGCCTCCGGTCGCACGGTGATGACCGGTGTGGTCATCACGTCCTTTGCCCGCAGCACCTGCATGGTTGTTCCCCTCTCGGCACTTCGGCCCGTCTCCCCTCCAGCGTGGACAGGCCCCGCTCCCGAGACCATCCGGTGTCGGCCCGATTGCCCTCGGGCGCGAGGCCGATTCCGGGCCCGTGGGAATCCACCCCCGGCCCGATGGTGGGGCGGCCCCCGCCACGGCACAGTGGAGGCTGGGAGGCCGGGTGGGGTTGCCGGCCCCGAGAGAGGGGGAAGCCATGGACGCCCGCGCGATCATGACCACCGACGTGGTGACCCTGGAACCCGACATGTCCGTGAGCGAGGCTGGGGAGCTGCTGGTCCGCTACCGGATCCACGGTGCTCCCGTCGTGGGCCGGGACGGCCAGCTGCTCGGCATGGTGAGCCTGGTGGACCTGGTGGGTCGGGCGGGGGAGACCGTGGCCGACGTGATGACCCCCGACCCGGTCACGGCGGCGGAGGACACCCCCGTGGAGGAGCTGGCGGGGATGATGCTCGAGCACATGGTGCGCCGCATCCCCATCGTCGCCGGCGGACGCGTCGTCGGCATCGTCAGCGCCAGCGACATCGTGCAGCTCTTCCTCGACCTCCACGAACGGCCGAAGCTCGCCGTTCCCAGCCCTGTGACGGTGAGCCGGGAGCGGGCGAGATCCCGCGGCCGGCACCGCGCGGACGCCCGCAGCCGCCGCTCCTAGCGCTGATGGGTCTCGTGGCACCGCCGCCCGGGCCGCCAGGGACCGCCGGGTCTCCGTATGCGGCCTGCCTGGGGGTGCTGGCGCGCGTCGGGCCGGGCGGAGCGGCGCAGGCGGTGCCTGGAAGTGAGGACCTGGCGCGGGAGATCGCGACCCGGTACTCCCACATCCGCTCGCTGCCGGACCTGTCCGCCCGGCTGGCCGCCGTCCGCGACCTGTTCTTCGGGGGGGAGGCGGCCTCGGTCGAGTCCGCGCCCGACGGCCATCGGCTCTGGCTCAGCGTCTGCCCGCTGGACGGGAGAGCGCTGGAGCCCCTCGATGCCTGCGGGCTGGCCCGGGCGGTCCTGGAGGCCCTCACCGGCGCCGAGGTGGAGCAGGAGGAGTGGATCAGCCGTGGAGATCCCCGGTGCACCTTCGTGCTGCGGCCGCGGGCCCCGGGGGCGGACGAGGAGGTCCGGGCGGGTGCGGGGACGTCCGCCGCGGTGCGTGGCCCGGGGCTGGTGAGTGTGGACGAGGCGGGGGTGCCCATGGCGCCGGTCACCCGGCCTCTGACCATCCGCTGGCACGGCCGGGGAGGCTACGGGGCGAAGACGGCGGCCACGCTCCTGGCCGAGGCCGTCATCGATGCCGGAGGGTTTGGCCAGGCGGCACCGGAGTTCGGCCCCGAGCGCCGCGGCGCGCCCGTCCAGGCGTTCACCCGGTTGAGCCCGTGGCCGATCGGCCAGCGCGGACCGGTGGAGCGACCCGACGCGATCGTGATCCTTGACCCACGCCTCGTCCGGTCTCCCACCGTGTGGGAGGGCGTCACGCCGGCCACGTGGGTGATCATCAACGCCCCCGAGCCGCCGGCCCTCCCCGGGGTCCGCGCCGACCGGGTGGTGGCCCTCGACGCCTCCCGCCTCGCCCGCGCCGCCCTGGGGCGCGACATCCCCAACGTCCCGATGCTGGCCGCCGTCGTCGCGCTCTTCACCTGGTTCGACCCGACCGCGTTCCTGCGCTGGCTGCGCGACCGGTTGGCTGCTGAGTTCCCGGCGGAGACCGTCGAGGCGAATCTGCGCGCCGCGCAGGCCGCCATGGACGAGGTGAGGCATGTCCGGAGCGCTCTCGCCGATGCCAGCTGAGCCGGCCGCGTTGCCCTGGCGGGACCTGGACGCCGGCCCCGTCCTGCCCGGGGAGACCAGCCGGCGCTTCCTCACGGGGGACTGGCGCGAGCGCCGTCCCCGCTTGGACCTGGACCGCTGCGTGCACTGCCTCCTGTGCTGGCTCTACTGCCCCGACACCTCGGTCCTGGTCGCGGGCGGGCGGGTCGTGGGCATCGACCTCGACTACTGCAAGGGGTGCGGGGTCTGCGCGGCGGTGTGCCCCCCCTCGGCGGCGGCCATCACCATGGTCGAGGAGGAGCGATGAGCACGGTGGTGGCTAGGCGGCAAGGCCTCACCGGCAACGACGCCGTGGCGCTGGCCTGGCGCCAGATCAACCCCGACGTGGTGGCGGCCTACCCCATCACGCCGTCGACCCAGGTGGTGGAGCGCTTCGCCCGCTACCTCGCCGACGGCGAGGCCACGACCGAATTCGTGCCGACCGAGTCGGAGCACTCGGCCATCTCCGCCTGCGTGGGCGCCAGCGCCGCCGGTGCTCGCGTCATGACCGCCACCTCCTCCCAGGGGCTGGCGCTGATGCACGAGGTCCTCTACATCGCCAGCGGCCTGCGGCTGCCCATCGTGATGGCCGTGGCCACCCGGGCCCTCTCAGCCCCGCTCAACATCCACGGCGACCACTCCGACGTGATGGGCTCCCGGGACGCCGGGTGGGTCCAGCTCTACGCCGGCACCGTCCAGGAGGCCTACGACCTCTCCATCCTGGCCGTGCGGGTGGCGGAGCGCGCCCGGGTGCCGGTGATGGTTTGTCTCGACGGGTTCACCCTCAGTCACAGCCTCGAACCGGTCCTGGTCTACGCCGATGACGCGGTCCGGGCCTTCGTGGGGGAGGCGCGCACCAGCGGCTACCGCCTGCTGGACGGGGAGGGCGCCGGGCCCCTCACGGTGGGCCCCCTGGCCCTGCCGGACGCCTACATGGACTTCCGCCGCGCCCTGGCCAACGCCATGGGCCGGGCCCTGGAGGTCATCGCGGGCGAGACGGCCGCCTTCAATGCCCACTTCGGCCGTGACCTGCCGGTCCACCTGGAGGCCAGCGGGCTGGAGGAGGCCGACGGCGCCCTGCTCCTGTTGGGGAGTACCGCCGACGTGGTGCGCGAGGCCCTGGCGGGCCGCTCCAGTGCCTCCGGCAGGATCGGGGTCGTGCGGCTGCTGACCTTCCGGCCGTTCCCCGCCGAGGCCGTGCGGCAGGCGCTCTCCCACGTCGCGCGCGTCGTCGTGATGGACCGGGCGGACTCGCTCAGTACCCTGGGCGGACCCCTGGGCATCGAGGTGCGGGCGGCCCTGTACGGTCAGGCCTTTCCCCCCGCGGTCACCGACGTGATCTACGGTCTGGGCGGCCGGGAGCTGCGCGCCCGGGACCTGGAGCGCCTCCGGGCGCTCTTCCAGGAGGAGCCGGTTCCGGGCCCCGTCTACCTGGGCGTGGAGGACGGCTGATGTCGCTCAACCTGCGGGAGCTCTCCAAACGGTCGCAGGGCCTCGCCCCGGGCCACCGCGCCTGTGCCGGGTGCGGCATCCCCGTGCTCGTCCGGTTGTTGCTGGCCGTGGCACCGGATCCGCCCGTCGTGGTGAACGCCACGGGGTGTCTCGAGGTCGTCTCGACCATCTACCCGTACTCGGCCTGGCCTGTCCCCTGGCTGCACAACGCGTTCGAGAACGCCGCGGCCACCGCCTCGGGCGTGGAGGCGGCGGCCAGGGCGCTGTTCGCGCGCGGGCGGATCCGCCGGGTCCCGAAGGTCGTGGCCATCGGCGGCGACGGCGGCACCTACGACATCGGGTTGCAGAGCCTGAGCGGGGCCATCGAGCGCGGCCACGACTTCCTCTACATCTGCTACAACAACGAGGGGTACATGAACACGGGCATCCAGCGGTCCAGCGCAACACCGCCGGGTGCCCGCACCACCACCACCCCGGTGGGCGCGCACGGTCGGGGGAAGCTGGAGCCCCGCAAGGACCTGACGGAGATCGTGGTGGCCCACGGCGTCCGCTACGCCGCGCAGGCCAGCATCAGCCACTGGGGCGACCTGGCGAAGAAGCTGCAGAAGGCCCTGGCCACGCCGGGCCCCACGTTCCTGAACGTGCTGACGCCGTGCCAGCCGGGCTGGGACTACCCGCCCGAGGACCTCGTGGAGATCGCCCGGCTGGCCGTCGAGACGCGCTACTGGCCGCTCTACGAAGTGGCGGACGGCCGCTACCGCCTCACCTTCACGCCCCGACCGCCGCTGCCGGTCCGGGCCTGGCTGGAGCGCCAGGGCCGCTTCCGGCACCTCCTGGACGACCCCGAAGCGGTCGAGCGCTTCCAGGCCTGGGTGGACGCCAACTGGGACCGGCTGACGGCGAGGTTGAAGTAGCGGGCAGAGCAGGCGCAGGCCCGACCAGACGGGGACCGCGCCGGGCAGGCCCGGCAGGTGTGCACCCCCCCCGCCACCGCCGCGACGGCCCGATCAGAAGCGCAGCCAGCCCGGACCGGCCAGGAGGGTGACGAGGCCGGGGATGGTCCACAGCACCGCCTTCACGGCCTCCACCGGGCGCCGGTCGCGCCATTCGCGCACCGCCCGGACCGCCGGCGCCAGCGTCGCGCCCACCACCAGCCAAGGGCCCGCCGCGCCCAGCCAACCGACGGCGGTGGGGGTCCAGCGGCGGGAAAGCTCGAGCGCCGCCATGAGCAGCCAGAACATCGCCAGCCCTGCGCGCATGCTCCGCCCCCATCCTAGCCCGTGAGCCGCTTTCCCCGCATGGCATCATGGAAGGGGTGACGGCCTATGCCCCTGCCGAAGCTCCGGCCGCTCGACGCCTACCCCGTGCGCGTCGACGGGCGTGACCTCGTCTGCCTGCGCGACCTGGAGGGGATCGTCCCCGATCCCGTCCTGCTGCCCCCGCGCACCTTTCTCATCGCCTCGTTGCTCGACGGGGCCTCCGACGCGGTGGACGTGCAGGCGGAATACGCCCGCCGCACGGGCGGGGAGCTGCTCTTCTCCTGGGACCTGCAGCGGGTCATCGACGAGCTGGACCGGCACGGGCTCCTGCTCACGGAGCGCTTCGCGGAGCGACGCCGGGCCGTGATCGAGGCGTACAACGCCGCTCCCGAGCGGCCGCCCTTCCACGCCGGCAAGTCCTACCCCGCGGACCCGCGTGCGCTGGTGGAGGAGCTGGACTGCCACCTGGGCGCGGTGGTCCCCGCGGAACTGGCCGGGGTGCGACCGCGCGGGGTCGTCGCGCCGCACATCGACCTGCCCCGCGGCGGGTGGTGCTATGCCTGGGCGCACCGGGCGCTGGCCCAGGATCCCCCGGAGACGGTCGTCGTCCTGGGAGTGGCCCATGGCGGCGCACCGGTGCCCTTCGTCCTGACGGCCAAGCCCTACGCCACGCCGCTGGGCCCCGTGCGGGTGGACGAGGCCGCCGTGGCCTTCCTCAGCGATCGCCTCGACGGCCTCCTCCACTATGAGGAGGCCCACCGGGCCGAGCACTCCATCGAGTTTCAGGCGCTCTTCCTGCGGCACCTGTACGGCGAGGCCGTAGGGATCGTCCCGCTCCTCTGTGCGCTCCCCGGCGCGGCGGCACGTCCTCCCGACGAGACGGACGGGCTGGTGGAGGCCCTGCGCGCCTACCGGGGCGGCGGCCGGAAGGTGGCGCTGCTGGCCAGCGTGGACTTCAGCCACGTGGGACCCCGCTTCGGGGACGGCGAGCCGGTGGACGCGGCGCTGGCCGCGCGAACGTCGGTACGGGACCGGGAGGTGCTGGAGCGGGTCCTGGCCGGGGACGCGGAGGGGTTCTGGCAGGCGGTGATGGAGGACGGCAACCGGCAGCGGATCGACGCGGCTCTGCCGGTCTACGTGCTCCTGCGGGTCCTGGCGCCGACGCGCGGACGGCTGCTCAGGTACGGCCAGGCTCCCGACCCGGCCGGAGGGCTGGTCTCCTTCGCCAGCATCGTGCTGGAGTGACGCCCTGCCCAGGGGATGTCAGCCGACTGTGGGAGGCGTGCGGTCCTGTGGGTGGTGGAGGGGGAGCGTCCGCAGCGGGCAGAAGTGGGTGAGCCACATCTTCTGCTCCCGGGCCCAGTTCGCCCAGGCGGTCTCGCCGAGGTGGGCCCGGCGGGCGGCCGACTCGATGCGCAGGTCGCCTCCCCCGGTCTGCGCGGCTAGCTGGACCAGGAGGAGGCAGGGGAAGTCGGGGCAGGTGCCGCAGTGGGCCACCTGCCGCTCGCGGGCGCAGGCGTACACCGGGCACACCTTCCCCAGGTCGACCTGGCCCTGCGTGCCGCAGGTCACCTCCAGGGTCTCGTACCAGGCGCTTCCTTCCCAGTAGAGGCCGCAAACCCCCGCGAAATCCGCCGGGGTTCCCTTCCGCGGCGGCGTCGGCACCACCGGAGCCTGCCTGTTCACCGTCGGACCCTCTCACCGGATACCGTGGCACAGGTGACCGGGCCTGGCTATCGGGCCGACAGAGTATTCCGCAGGCCCAGGAGCTTGCCGGCCAGTGAGAGGGGGCGGCGCACCCGCCCCATCGGCCACCCGGCCGGCTCCCGTCGGTCTCCCGCCGGATCAGGGCGCTCGGGCAGGCAGTCCGGCGAAATCAGGTCCGGGTCCGATGAACAGCGCTGTCGGCTTGCGGCTACGGTGAGGTGGGGCTCATTGAATTATACCCTAGGGGGTATGGTATAATGGCGCCGAAAGCGAAAGGGACTCCGTGGGGAGGTGAGGGGTCATGGCGCTGGTGAAGAGCCGAAAGGCAGGTCGATGGTGGGATCCCTGGCGGGAGATCGACCAGCTGCGCCGGGAGCTGGACCGGCTCTGGGGGATGGACCGGTGGTTCGACCGGACACCGGGGCGCGGCGACGAGACCGGGCTCCTGCCCGCCGTGGACCTCTACGACGCAGGGGACCAGCTCGTGGCCAAGGTAGACCTGCCCGGCGTGGCGCCCGGGGATGTGGAGGTGACGGTGGAGCAGGGCCGGCTGCTCACCGTCCGGGCGGCCCGCCCGGTCGAGGAGGTCAAGGAGGACGCCTACCTGTGGTGCGAGCGGCCCGCCGGGCGGTTCGTCCGGACCATCGAGCTGCCCGTGGACGTGGACGTCGAGCAGGTGAAGGCCACGCTGGCCAACGGCGTCCTGCAGGTAGTGCTGCCCAAGAGCACGACGGCGGCCCCCAGGCGGGTGGCCGTCACAGTGGAGCGGTAGGAGGCGAGGCCCATGCGTGGGTGCGTCGGGAGGACAGATCGCATCATCCGTGTGCTCCTCGGACTGGTGGCGCTGGGGGTCGGGCTGCGGGTAGCCGGGCCCTGGAGCGCCCTCTTCTACGCGCTGGCGCTCGTCGGGCTGGTCACCGGGGTCGCGGGGCGGTGCCCGCTGTACGCCCTCCTGGGCCTCCAGACCTGCTCGGCGTCACCGCGGAAGTCGTAATCCGCAGGGCGGGGGGGCGGCCGGCGGTGCCCGCCGTCCCCCGGACACCCGCTGGGAGGACGGCGATGGCTCAGGTGCGCGTGGAGACTGAGGACCGCCTGCAGGCGCAGGTGCGCCTGGCTCAGGAAGACCGGTACCGGTTCAGCGTGGCCATGGACCACCCGGCCTGGCGGCTCACCGTGGACGAAGCCCCACCCCTCGGTACCGGGGCCGGCCCCAACCCGGCTCGCCCTGTGGCGACGGCCGTAGGTCACTGCCTGGCCAGTAGCCTCCAGCACTGCCTGGAGCGGGCCCGGGTCGAGGGAGCCCGGCTGGCCGTTACGGTCGATGTCGACATCCGCCGGAACGCGCGGGGGCGGTGGCGGATTGGCCGCATCCTGGCGGGGCTGGACATCAGCGGGGTATCCCCCGCGCAGCGGGCAGCGGTGGAGCGCTGCCGCCATCTATTCGAAGAGTTCTGCATCGTGACGGCGAGCGTCCGCCAGGGGATTCCGGTGGACGTGGCCGTCCGGGTGGATGGCGTCGAGATGGCATGATCTCCACGGTCCTGCTCGCCACCGACGGATCGGTCCACGCCCGGCGGGCGACCCGGTTGGCCGCCGATGTGGCCCGACGGTACGATGCCCGCGTCGTCGTGCTGACGGCCTTCGAGCCTGTGCCGCACGACCTGGGGTCTCCCTACCTCGAGGACCTCATGGCGAAGCGCACGGCGGCGGCCGAGGCGGTGGCCCGCGAGGCGGCGGGAATCCTGGAGGAGGCCGGGGTGGCCCACGAGGTGGAGGTCCTGGAGGGGCCCCCGGTCGACGCCATCCTCCGAGTCGCCCATGCCCGCGGGTGCGACCTCATCGTCATGGGCTCGCGGGGACTCGGCCCGCTGCGGGCCGCCCTCCTAGGGTCCGTGAGCCAGCGGGTGGCGGCGGAGGCTCCCTGCCCGGTCCTCATCGTGCGCTGACCCGAATGCCCGCGGACGGGAGCCCGGGCGGCCGAGCGGGCGCCCCGCGGAGGGCCGGACACCGCCCCACGTGACGGTGCTACCGAAGCATGAGGAAGGTGCGCTGCAGCTTGCGCAGGGCGCTCTGAGCCTGGGGCTTGCCCTCCACCTCCATGCGGAGGCACTGCTCCAGTCCGGCCGCGATCAGGTCGATGGCCACCCGGTCCAGAGCGGCCCGGGTGGCTGCCACCTGCTGGGCGATCTCCGTGCAGTCCCGCCCTTCCTGGAGCATCCGCTGCAAGCCGCGGATCTGGCCTTCGATGCGGCGCAGGCGCGCCGCCACAGGCGCAGTGACCTCTTCGCCAAGCCGCAGGGGCGCCGCCATGACCCCTCCTTCCATGGCTTTATACACTACCCGGTAAAGTACATTGCCACTCCGCCGGATCCGCGTCAACGACGCGGGCACCGCGACTACTGCAGGACGTTCTGCAGCAGCATCATCACCAGGAAGCCGCCGATGACCGCCGCCGCCGCATTCCCCCGGCCGCTGTGCTCGGCGGCCTCGGGGATCATCTCGTTGGCGACCAGGAACCCCATGGCGCCGGCGGCGAGGCCGAACCCCAGAGGGACGAGCGGCCGGAAGATGGCCACGGCCAGGGCGGCGGGAACCGCCAGCAGCGGCTGGGGGAGGCTGGTGAAGATCGACCACCCGACGCAGGCCCATCCCGAGAACCCCTCGGCCCGCAACGGCAGCGACACCGCCAGGCCCTCGGGGATGTTGTGGATGGCGATGGCGATGGTCAGCAGGACGGCCAGCGTCAGCACACCCGATCCGAACCCGACCCCGACGGCGATCCCTTCGGAGATGCTGTGCACGGTCATGCTCCCGATGAGGAGGACCACGCGGCGGGCCGGAGCGCCCCGCAGGTGGAAGAAGTTCAGGCCGTGGTGCCCCATCCGGCGGTCGGCCAGCCAGAAGGCGAAGGCCCCGAGGGCGATGCCCAGGGCCACCACGTTGTAGCCGGCCATCTGGACGCCGGCGAAGACCAGGTTGAAGACGGAGGCGGAGAGCATCATCCCGCCGCTGAACCCCCAGGCCAGGCCCAGCAGCGCCTGCGGCAGACGGGTGACGAACAGGAAGGGGACGCCGCCGAGCCCGGTGGCCAGCGCCGTGGCCAGCGCTCCCCCGAAGGTGATCAGGGCCAGTCGGGCTGCCGAGGCTTCAGCCACCGGCCGAGGCCGCCCCGTCGGTCCAGCGCGCCGCTCCCAACCGCACGGGGATCCGCCGCAGCAGGGTCACTCGCCGGGGCGTGACCCGGCAGGCGTACGCGTAGAACCGGACGCCCCGGGCAGCGGCCCGTTGCGCGGCCCGGGCGAAGTCGGGGTCCGCCGCGGCGAAGGGACGCAGGGCTCGCGCGTCGCTCCGCTGGACGATCCAGACCACGGCGGCCCTCCCGCCGCGTTGCGCCACCCGGGCCAGGTCCTCCAGGTGGCGGGCCCCCCGGGCCGTGGGGGCATCGGGGAAGAGGGCCACGGCGCCGTCCACGCGGTTGCAGGACTTGGTCTCCACCAGACAGACGCCGTCGCGCCCCATGAGGAGGAAGTCCACCCGCCCGCGGCCGAGCGGAGCTTCCGGCCTCCAGCGGACGTAGTGCCGGAACGCAGGCAGGGTACCTGCGCGCATGGCGGCCTCGAAGAGACGGTTGGGCAGGCGCGCGTCCACGCCGACCCAGCGCCGCCGGTAGCGCACCAGGAGCAGAGTGCCGGCCGTGCGCCGGCGCGGGCGGCCGCGCTGCAGGAGCGCCAGACCGCGGGTCCCGGGGCGAAGCAGTTCGGTCATGCGCCCTGAGTTGGGCAGGTGGAGTCGCAGGACGGTCTTCCCGCCCTCGGGCCGGACCGCCACCGCGAAACGGTTCAGCCGACGGACCACCACCACGGGGACGAGCGGCCGGGGCAGCGGGACCCAGGGGTGTCCGGGCGGGCGTACCGACCGCAACTGGGTCCGGACCCAGTTGCGAACGGTACTCATCCTCACCTGAAGGGCGCCCTTCCCGTCTCGACCGGCATCAGCCTCGCGCGCCACCCGGGACCCTGGCGGAGGGGGTGGGATTTGAACCCACAAGGGCCGCGGGGCCCGGCGGTTTTCGAGACCGCTCCGTTACCGGGTTCCGGACACCCCTCCGCGATGCGCTGGAGTCAACGGTTTCAGTATAGCAGTCCCGCGCCATCGCCGCTCCGGCCGGCCCTCAGAGCCCCTCCACGATCTTCGTCATCTCCGGCTCGGTGTAGGCGCGGACGGTTTCGGTGCGCGCCGCGCCCTGGGAGCCGACCCACAGGGCGAAGCGGCTCGCCGTCTCGTCGTCGGGCGCCTCGAAAACCGCCACCGCGTCGAACCGCCCCATCGTCCAGACCAGTTCGCGGAAACGGATCCCCATCCGCTGGCCCTCCGTCCGCACCCGCTGGGCCCGCTGGATCGTCTCCCGGGCCGCGGCCGCCCCGCGCTCCGTCCAGGTGACGAGCTGCACGTAGGTGGGCATGAACGTGTCCCCCCTCTCACGGTGAGTTCTCGGTGTGGAGAGCGTTCGGGAGGGGGCGGGGCCGGGCCTGCTGGCCGTCGGCCGGCGCCCGCGCCTCCGGCAGGGCGCCGGTGCTACGATGCCGGCGTGACCGGCCGTTCCGTCGCCGACCGCCAGGTGCCCCTCTGGCGCCGCCACTGGCAGGACGAAGGGGATGCAGCCTACCTCTACGAGCGCCTGGCCGCCATGGAGCCCGACGCCGAGCGCGCGCGGCTCTACCGGGAACTGGCCGGTGTGGAGGCGCGGCACGTCGGCCGCTGGGCGGACGTGCTCCGCGACGCCGGCGAGGCGGTCGGCCCTTACCGCCCCAGCCTGCGGGCCCGCTTGCTCCTCCTCCTGGCCCGGCTGGCCGGCCGCGAGGCGCTGCTGGCGCTGCTGCTGGGCGAGGAGGCCCGGGAGACCAAGGCCTACCTCACCGGGGCGCGCCGGTACGGGCACCCGCAGGCGGTGGCGGCGGCGCGGGAACTGGCCCGCGAGTCAGCCGCCCACGCCGAGCGCCTGGGCGCCCTGCTCGGCGCCCGGGGCGAGCCCTGGCACCGCACCGCCTCGGGCGGGGTGCTGCGCAACGTCGTCTACGGGTTCAATGACGGGCTGACCGCGAACTTCGGGCTGGTCATGGGGGTGCTGGGCGCGGACGTCCCCCATGCCCTGGTCCTCGTCTCGGGGGTGGCGGGGCTCATCGCCGACGCCCTCTCCATGGGGAGCAGCAGCTACCTGGCGGCGCAGAGCGAACGTGAGGTCTACGAGTACGAGATCGCCCTCGAGCGGGAGGAGCTGCGCCTGATGCCCGACGTCGAGGAGGAGGAGCTTTCACTTCTCTACCAGGCCCGCGGGCTGCCGCGCGAGACGGCCGCCGAAGCCGCCCGGCGGGTGATGGGCCGGCCTGAGCAGGCCCTTGAGGAGAAGACGGTGCTGGAGCTGGGCATCGCCGAGCAGCGTGCCTCGCCGCTGCGGGAGGGGTGGATCACAGGCGTGGCCACCGCGGTGGGCGCGCTCATCCCGGTGCTCCCGTTCGTCGTCGCGGGCGGCCGCGCGGCGGTGTGGACCTCCTTCGCGGTGAGCATGCTCGCGCACTTCGCCGTGGGTGCGGCGCGCAGCGTCTTCACCGGCCGGGGAGCGCTGCGCAGCGGGCTGGACATGTTTGCAGTGGGGCTGGGCGTGGCCGTCGTGGGCTACCTGGTCGGGGAATTGCTGGCGCGCGCCCTCTCCTCCCTCTGAGGTCAGGAGACCGCGTGCAGCGCCCGCGCGCTCGCCCGCAGCGCCGGGTAGAGCGCCCCGTAGGTGCGGTAGAGCGCGTCGTACCGTCCGACCCGGCCGCCGTCCGGGACCGTCCGGCCGGTGGGGGCGACGGCCGTCTCGCACGCGGCCTCCACCGAGGAGAAGAGGCCCGCCCCCACACCGGCCAGCAACGCCGCCCCGTAGGCCGCGCCTTCCGTGGTGGTCACGGTGACCACCTCGACGCCCAGGACGTCCGCCAGGATCTGCCGCCACAGCGGGCTGCGTGCCCCGCCGCCGGAGGCGCGCACTTCGGCGACGGCCACGCCCATCCCGCGGATGATCTCCAGGGCGTCGCGCAGCCCGAAGGCCACCCCCTCCAGCACCGCCCGCACCAGGTGGGCGCGGGTGTGGCGCAGCGTCAGGCCCACGAATGCCCCGCGGGCGAAGGGGTCGGCGTGCGGCGTGCGCTCGCCGGTCAGGTAGGGGAGGAAGAGGAGCCCCTCGGCACCGGGCGGCACCGCGGCCGCCTCCGCCGTCATCTGCTCGTAGGGGTCCGGGGCGTCCCGGGTCGACCACACGCCCAGCGCGTCGCGCAGCCAGCGCAGCGAGCCGCCCGCCGAGAGCATCACCCCCATGACGTGCCAGCGGCCGGGGACGGCGTGGCAGAAGGCGTGCACGCGCCCCTGCGGATCGATGCGCGGCGCGTCGAGGTGGGCGAAGACGACGCCGGACGTCCCGATGGTCACGGCGACCAGGCCCTCGCGTACGATGCCGGTGCCGACGGCCTGGGCGGCCTGATCGCCCGCTCCGGCCACCACCGGCGTCCCCTCGGCGAGCCCGGTGGCCTCGGCGGCCGCCCGGGTGAGGCGACCGGTCACCTCGGGTGACTCGTGTACGGTCGGCAGCCACGCCCGCGGGACGTCCAGGGCGGCGAGCATCTCTTCCGACCAGGTGCGCCGCTGCACGTCCAGCCAGGTGGTGCCGGACGCGTCGGCCACGTCGGTGGCCAGCACGCCCGACAGCCGGAAGCGCAGGTAGTCCTTCGGCAGCAGGACGTGGGCGATGCGGCCGTAGACGTCGGGCTCGTGGCGGCGCAGCCAGAGGAGCTTGGGGGCGGTGAAGCCCGTGAGCGCGGGGTTGCCGGTGAGGGCGATGACGCGCTCGGCACCGACACGCTCGGTGATCCAGGCGCACTCCTCGTGGGTGCGCTGGTCGTTCCAGAGGATCGCCGGGCGCAGGACGCGGCCGCTGGCGTCGAGGGCCACGAGGCCGTGCATCTGGCCGGTGAGCCCCACCGCCGCGACCTGCGCCGGCGGCACCGCGGACCGGGCGAGCGCCTCGCGGATCGCCTCGGCCGAGGCCTCCCACCAGGCGTCGGGGTCCTGCTCCGTCCACCCCGGGCGGGGGACGAGGAGCGGGTACTCCCGCGTCGCCGTGGCCCGCACCGCTCCCGAGGCGTCCACCAGCACCGCCTTGGCCCCGGTCGTCCCGACGTCGAGGCCCAGCAGGCAGGGCCCGGCGGGGGTCACGCGCGGACTCCCGCGACGATCATCTCCAGGACCTCATCCTCGGTGGTTGCCGCCACCGGGCGGGTGCCGACGTGGCGACCCTGCTTGAGCACCGTGATGCGGTCGCCGATCTGGAAGATCTCCTGCAGGCGGTGGCTGATGAAGATGATCCCCACCCCCTGGTCGCGCAGGCCGCGCACCACCTCCAGCACCTCGCGCGTGGCCGCCGGGGAGAGGTTGGCCGTGGGCTCGTCGAGGATGAGCACCCGCGGCTCGAAGGAGAGGGCGCGGGCGATGGCCACGCTCTGGCGTCGTCCGCCGGAGAGGGTGGCCACCTCGGCGCGCACCGAGGAGACCTCCACCCGCAGGCGGCGCAGCACCGCCTCGGCCCGCCGGTCCATGGTGGCGCGGTCCACGAAGGGTCCGCGCCGCGGCCAGCGGCCCAGCCAGATGTTCTGGGCGACGTCCATGTTGTCGCAGAGCGCGAAGTCCTGGTAGACCATCTCGATGCCCCGCGCCCGCGCCGCGGCGGGACCGTCGAAGCGCACCGGCCGCCCGTCGAAGAGGATCTCGCCGCTGTCCGCCTGGTAGACGCCGGTGAGGATCTTCATCAGGGTGGACTTGCCGGCGGCGTTGTCGCCCACCAGCCCCAGGACCTCCCCGGGGAAGAGCGTCAGGTCCACGTCGCGCAGCGCCTGCACCGCGCCGAAGCGCTTGCTGATGCGGCGCATCTCCACCAGCGGCGCGGGGGCGGTCGCCGCCGTCGCGGGCGCAGGGGCGAACGCAGCGGTCACGATCGGGTCGTCGGCCTCGACCGGCGGGGGCCCGTCCCGCACCGGGCGTGCACGCGGCACGGGCGGGCCCCGCCGCCATCCCTCACTTCTGGAGGAACCGGTCGACGTTCTCCCGGGTGACGATGTCCACGCCGGTGTTGTAGAAGGTCTGGGCCGGCTTCATCTTCTTGACCACGATGTCGTTGAGCAGCTCGATGGACCGCACGCCCATCTGGTAGGGACGCTGCCCCACGAGCCCGGAGACGAACCCCTCCTTCACCAGCCGCAGCTCCGGCTCCAGGGTGTCGAAGGAGACGACGGTGAAGCGTCCCGCCTTGATGTCCGCTTCCTTCTTCTTCACGGCGTTCTTGTACGCCTCAGGGGCGAAGAGCGGCCACCCGCCCACCATGACGATGGCGGTGAGGTTGGGGTTGGCCGTGATCATCTGCTCCACCAGCTGCACGGCCCGGTTGATGTCGTCGTTGCTGGGGAAGGGCGAGCCGCTGACCTCCCGGTACTTGCTGGTGTCGGTGACGACGCTCTTGAACCCCTTGATGCGCTGGTTCAGGTTCACCGCTCCCAGGCCCCCGGTGATGATGCCGTAGGTGGCGCCGTTGGGGGCGAAGCGCAGGAAGAGCCGGCCGAGCTCCTTGCCGGCGGCCTCGTTGTCCGTCCCCACGAAGGCCAGCCGGCCGGACTCCGGCGCCGCGTCCGAGTCGAAGGTGATGACCGGGATCCCGCCGGCCATCGCCTTCTTGATCACGGGTACGACGCTCTTGCCGTCCACCGGCGAGATGGCCAGCCCGGAGACCTTCCGGGCCACCAGCGCCTCCAGCACGCGGATCTGCGGGGCGATCTCCGTCTGCTCCGGCCCCGTGAACTCGCAGGTGACGTTCAGGCGCTTGGCTGCCTCCATGCAGCCGTCGCGCACCTGGTTGAAGAACGGGTTGTTGATCGCCTTGGGGACGACGGCGAAGACGGGCCGAGCCGCCCCCTCGACCGGATGGAGTCCCGCCAGGCTCCCCAGGAGGACCCCGACGAGCAGGACGCGCAGCCAGATGGTTCGCATACGTCCACCCCCTTTTGCGACTCATGCCTGCCACACCGTGTCGTGCTGTCGTCTCACCTCCCCTCCGGCGTCTGGGCTCAGCGGCCCTCGACCGCTCCGGGCGCCGCGCCGGCGGGAGCCGCGGCCGCCTGCGCCGCCGCCGCCACCAGGCGCAGGCGCACCCGGTCGAGCAGCACCGCCACGATGATGGTGGCACCGATGACCACCTGCTGCCAGAAGGCCGGGACCCCCATCAGCACCATGCCGTTCTGCAGCACCCCGATCAACGCCGCGCCGATGACCAGCCCCAGGATCGACCCCCGTCCCCCCAGCAGGCTCACTCCGCCGATGACCACGGCGGCGATGACCCCCAGCTCCATCCCCTGGCCCAGGGTGGCGTCGCCCACGGAGAGGCGGGCCGCCAGCAGGATCCCGGTGAGGGCGGCCAGGCCGCCGCTGGCGACGTAGGCGGTGAGCTTCACCCGGTCGACGTCGATACCGGCGACGCGGGCCGCGTCCTCGTTGCCGCCCACGGCATAGAGGTCGTAGCCGAAGGGCGTGCGGGTGGTGACGATCCAGCCCACCAGCACCACCACCGCCATGTAGATCACGGGCGCGGGCACGGGGCCGACGAAGCCGGCGCCCAGCGCCACGAAGAGGTCGGCCTGCGGTCCCAGTTCGGTGATGGGGAAGCCCCGCGTGATCACCAGGGCGAGCCCGCCGGCCACGGAGAGCATGCCCAGCGTGGGGATGAGCGGCGTCATCCTGGCCTTCGTCACCAGCAGGCCGTTCGCCAGCCCCACCCCCACGCCGGCGGCGGTGCCGGCGACCATGGCCAGCAGCAGGGGCTGGCCCAGGCTGAGGAGCTTGGTGGCCACCACCCCGCCCAGGCTGACCACCGAGCCCACAGAGAGGTCGATCCCCCCGCGCCCGGTGAGGATCACCAGGGCCTCGCCCACCCCGACGGCGGCGATGAACGAGAAGTTGCGGGCGATCTGGAAGAGGTTGTCGGTCTGCAGGAAACGGGGCGCCCGCAGGGTGATGAGCGCCATGAGCAGGACCAGTGCGGCCAGGATGGCCAGCTCGTAGGAAAGCTCCAGCCGGCGGGCCTCCTGCGTCGCGGCCAGCGGTTCGGTGGACTGCGTCGCCGGCGTCTCAGCCATGGTGCATGTGCGGGCGCGGGGTAGTCTTCGACGTCTCTCCGCGGTGCCCTCCACTCCGGCCGGCGGTCAATGTCGAAGTCGGTGTGGCCGGCGCCCCCGCAAAGCCGGCCGTGCATTGACAGCCCCCGCCTGCCCTTCTACACTTCATGGTAAATCGGCACGCGGCGATGAGGCTCGCCGATAACCGCCTTCACGGCTGATAGCCTCTACCCTCGCGGGTAGGGGCTTTTTCGCTGGCGCGGACCCTGCCCGGCGCAGGGGTCGCGCCAGTTGCCGTTTTCGGGAGAGGGGCATGACGGACGCCTGGACTGCCACGGTCCTGGGGCTGCTGATCTTCCTGGCCACCATCGCCTCGGTGGAGCTCGGCATCTCCGTCGCGCTGGTCGAGATCCTGCTGGGGGTCCTGGGCGGCAACCTCCTCGGCCTGCACACTACCCCGTGGGTCGACTACCTGGCCGGCTTTGGCGGGATCGTCCTCACCTTCCTCGCCGGAGCCGAAGTCGACACGGACGTCCTGCGCGAGCAGCTCGGGCCGAGCCTCCTCATCGGCGGCCTCTCCTTCCTCCTGCCATTCGCCGGCGCCTGGGCCGTGGCGCAGTGGGGGCTGCACTGGACGCCCGAGGCCAGCCGGATTGCCGGCGTAGCCCTCTCCACCACCTCTCTGGCGGTGGTCTACGCCGTGCTGGTCGAGACCGGTCTCACCCACACGGCGCTGGGCAAGCTCCTCATGGCCAGCACCTTCGTCACCGACTTCGGCACCGCCGCCGCCCTCAGTGTCCTCTTCGTCACGCCGACGGTCTGGATGGCAGGGTTCGTGGGTGTGGCGGTGGCCATCGTGCTGATCATGCCGCGCCTGCAGCCCTGGATCTTCAGGCGCTACGGCGGCCGCATCATCGAGGCGGAGATCAAGGGCGCCTTTGCCGCCCTGCTGGCGCTCATGTACCTGGGGCAGCGGTCCGACAGCCATGCCGTCCTGCCGGCCTTCGTCCTGGGTCTGGCCTTCTCCCGCATCTTCGCCACGCACCCGGACACGCAGCGCCGCTTCCGGGTGGTGGCCTTCGCCATGCTCACGCCCTTCTTCTTTATCAAGGCCGGACTGAACGTGCAGCTCACCGCCGTTGCCGCCAGCCTGAGGACCCTGGGACTCCTCTTCGCGGTCAAGGTGGCGCTGAAGTTCGCCGGCGTGCTGCCGGCGGCGCGGCGCTCCGCTCCCGTCGGCGCCGTCTACCTCACCCTGTTGATGAGCACCGGCCTGACCTTCGGGACGATCTCCTCACTGTACGGCCTGCAGGCCGGCATCCTCGACCGGACCCAGTTCTCCCTCCTGGTGACGACGGTGATCGCCACCGCGGTCGTCCCCACGCTGGTCGCCCAGCGCTGGTTCTCGCCGTCGGCCGGCGGCGCTGCCGCGGGGGAGTCGGCAGCGGGGGTCCTGGTCCCGGCCGCGGCGGAAGGGGACGAGTAGAGGGCGCAGGCGGGGGCGGAGCGGTCATGGGCGTCCACAGCATCCTCTTCCTCCGGCCGGAGCAGCGGGCCGCCGCGGAGGACGCGGAGGCCCCGGACTGCTTCCGCGACCTGCACCTCGATCAGGTGGTCGAGGCCGTCACCGCTGGCCGGAGCGAGTACCGGCTCCAGGGTTTCTTCCACACCCCGCTGCCCGACCTGGAGAGCATCGCGTACCGGCACGAGGTCTTCCGGGACCTGGAAAGCACGGCCCTGGAGGCGGTGGTGCGCACCTTTGCCGACCGGATGCGCGCGGTGCGGGGGCAGCTGGCGCGGGCCGCCAAGCTCCGCTATCCCCTGCAGCAGGAGCGCTGGTTCCTGGAGGCGGTCGCCACGTACCTCGATGCGGTCGGAGATCTCTGCCGGGCGCTCGGCGGCCTCGACCTGCGGTCGCGCGGTTTCCAGGACCTGCGGGCGTATCTCGCCGGGTACGCCGGGTCGCCCGGGTTTACCGCGCTCGCCGCCGAGACCGCCCGGCTCCGCCAGGACCTGGCAGGCGTCACCTACTCCCTGCACATCCACGGCAACCGCATCCGCGTCGCCCGGTACGCGGGAGAGGGGGACTATGCGGCGGATGTGGAGGCTACCTTTCAGCGGTTCCGGCGGGGCCCAACGAAGGACAACCGGGTCGACATCCGCGACTGGCCGGAGATGAACCACGTCGAGGCCGCAGTTCTGGAGCGCGTGGCCCTGCTCCACCCCGAGGTCTTCGGCGCCCTCCACCGCTACTGCGAGGGCTACCGGGACTTCCTGGACCGCGTGGTCGCCGACTTCGACCGGGAGGTCCAATTCTACCTGGCTTACCTGGAGCATTGCCGCCGCTTCTCGGCGGCAGGGTTGCGCTTCTGCTATCCCGACGTGTCCGACCGCTCCAAGGCGATCGCGGCGCGCGACACCTACGACCTGGCCTTGGCTGACCGGCTCGTCCGCGAGGGACGGCCGGTGGTGTGCAACGACTTCGCCCTCCGGGGACCCGAGCGCATCATGGTCGTCACCGGCCCCAACCAGGGCGGCAAGACTACCTTCGCCCGGACCGTCGGCCAGCTGCACTACCTGGCCAGCCTGGGGTGCCCGGTGCCCGGGACGGCGGCCCGCCTCTTCCTGTGCGACCGCCTCTTCACCCACTTCGAGCGGGAAGAGCGGGTCGAGAACCTGCGGGGCAAGCTCCAGGACGACCTGCTCCGGTTGCGCGAGATCCTGTCGCGCGCCACGCCCCGCAGCCTGGTCATCGTGAACGAGGCCTTCACCTCGACCAGCCTGCGGGATGCCCGGTTCCTGGGCCGGCGGGTGCTCGAGCGGTTCCTGGCGCTCGACCTGCTGGGGGTCTGGGTGACCTTCGTCGACGAGCTGGCCGCCCTCGGAGACCAGACGGTGAGCATGGTGAGCACGGTCGATCCCGCCAACCCCACCCGGCGGACGTTCAAGATCGTGCGCCGCCCGGCGGACGGGCGCGCCTACGCGGCGGCCATCGCCGAGCAGTACGGTTTGAGCTACGAACGCCTGAAGGAGCGCCTGGCCCGGTGAACGTCCGCCTGCTGCACCCGGACGGGGACGTCGGCTGGACCCGCGAGGTGCCACCGCACGCGGCAGACCTGGCGCAGGACCTCGGGCTGGAGACGCTTTGGGAGACGATGGCCGGCGGCAACGCCTTCCTCGCCGAGGTGGCGCGCTCGGTGATGCTGGCGAGCCTGACCGACCCCGAGGCGATCACCTACCGGCAGCGGGTCCTCCAGGACTGCCTGGCCCATCCGGCGGTGGTCAGGCAGCTCTACGCGGTGGCGCTGGAAGCGATCACCGGTGAACGGAAGGTCTACCGGAGCGCCTTCTTCCGCTACCCCGCCGGTATCCTGCACGGGGCCCTCGAGGTGATGCAGCTGTTCCTGCGCCAGCTCAGGCAGCTGCGCGCCATCGCCGAGGCCCATGCCGACGAGTTCGCTTCGGAGGGTTTTCGGGACCTCTTCGCCACCTTCAAGCGCGACCTGAGCGAGGACTACCTGCAGCGGGTCGCCGGCCACCTGCGACAGCTCCAGTTCCGCCATGGCGTGTTCGTCAGCGCGCGGCTCGGGCCGGGCAACAAGGGGCGGGACTATACGCTGCGCCGGCCCCCTACCCACCGGGGCGGGTGGCGGCAGTGGGTCCCGGGCTTCGACCGCGCTGCCGCGTACACCGTCGTCGTCCCCGACCGGGACGAGAGCGGACTGCGCGCCCTCGCGGACCTACGGGACCGGGGTCTCAACCTGGCCGCCAACGTCCTGGCCCAGGCGGCCGACCACATCCTGGGGTTCTTCACGACCCTGCGGGAGGCCCTGGCCTTCTACCTCGGGTGCCTGACCCTGTGGGAGCGGCTCGTCGCGAAGGGAGAGCCGGTGTGCTTTCCCGAGCCGCTCCCGCCCGGCCGACACCGGTTCTCCTGCCATGGCCTCTACGACGTGGCTCTGAGCCTGCGCCTGGAGCGCCGCGTGGTCGGCAACGACGTGGACGCGGACGACGTGCCCCTGGTCGTGATCACCGGAGCCAACCAGGGCGGCAAGTCCACGTTCCTGCGCAGCGTCGGTCTGGCGCACCTCATGATGCAGTGCGGGATGTTCGTCGGTGCCGAGGCTTTCCGGGCCAGCCTCTGCGAGAGGCTCTTCACCCACTACCGTCGGGAGGAAGATCCCGCCATGCAGCGGGGGAAGTGGGAGGAGGAGCTGGACCGAATGCGGACCATCGTCGGCCGGTTGACCCCGCACTCCCTCGTGCTCTTCAACGAGTCCTTCGCCGCCACCAACGAACGGGAGGGGGCGGAGATCGCCGGCGGGATCGTCCGTGCCCTGGTGGAAGCGGGCGTTAGGGTGTTCTATGTGACCCACTCCTACGAGCTGGCCCACGGGTTCACTGAGAGGTGCCCCGGCGGCGTCCTCTTCCTGCGGGCCCACCGCGAGCCCGACGGCCACCGGACCTTCAGGCTGGTCCCGGGGGAACCGCTGCCGACCAGCTACGGCGAGGACCTCTACCGCCAGATCTTCGGGGAAGTCGGCGACGTGGCACCCACCGGCGCCCGAGGGGGCTGAGGCGGAGGTCCCCCGGGATCGTCCGGCGGGCGTGGCGGCCCCGGGCCGATGGCCGGGCTTAACGCGGCAGCGGCGGGAGCGGCGGCAGGCGCTCCGGGCGGGAGGCGCGGACCCGGATGAGGTAGGCCTCCAGCCAGCCGCGCGCCCGGTCCGGGTGCGTCACCGCCCAGAGGACCTGTTCGTGGTCCAGCCCGTTCACCCGGTCGGCCGCCGCCCGGATGGCGTCGATGGAGTTGCGCACCGCCGTCTCCGGCGGGAGGCGCTCCGGGTTGACGTCGATGCCGAAGTGCTCCCGGTACCCGTGCAGCTTCAGCACATAGAGCGCCGCCTCCAGCTGCTCCGGGGCCACGACGCCCACGTCCAGGTCCTGGTCGTAGTTCCCCAGCGGCTGGCTGTTCCAGTGGGAGTGGGCCAGGCGCCCGTACTCGCACACCAGGCTGAAGGCGTAGGGCAGGTCCTCATAGCCCATCAGCATGTGGCCCGTCTCCGGGTTGAGGGCCAGCAGCGCGTGACCCTCGGCGAGCAGCCGCCGGTTCTCCGGCGCCCGCAGCCGCTCCTCCACCCGGGCCGCCAGCAGGAGCCCCTCCGCCGTCGAGCCGTAGAGGATGCGCCCGCGCGGCTCGTAGGGCTTGGGTTCGAAGGCGATGCGCACGCCGGGGACGGCGTCCATGGCTTCGGCCAGGCCCTCAGCGAAGCGCTCCCGCATGGCCGCCAGGTCCACCCCGAAGGGGTTCTCGTAGCCGTCGATCCCGGGCCAGACGATGGCGAAGTCGGTGTCCAGCTCGCGGTTCAGGCGCAGGGCGGCGATGGTCCGCTGCAGCGCGCGCTCCCGGGCCTCCGGCAGCGGGGAGGAGAGCGAGCCGAACTCGAACTCCCGGTCGGCGAATAGCCCCGGGACGATGGTGAGCAGCCGGATGCCGGTGTCGCGGGTGAACTGCCGCCAGAGGTCGAGCGTGGCCTCGCTGATCTCGTTGGGGTAGTGGGCCTCGACCGCCTCCACGCCGTAGTCCCGCAGCGCCGCGACGCGCTCCAATCGGGCGGGCAGGTCCACCGCGGGCCCGTAGGGCTCGTGGAAGCGGCTGGCCATGGGGGAGAAGTACCAGACCCCCACCGAGAAGCGGGGGACCAGCTCGAAGGTACGGAGGTGACGCAGCAGCTCCTCGGGGCTGCGCCGGGTACGCTGGGGACGCAGGTCACGCAGTGGCATCGCCCACCCCTCCCGTCCTTGCCGGGATCTCCGCGCCGGCAGTACGCTCTTTCGGCGTGCTGCTGGTCCTCTCCCCCAACCTCTGTGTCGACCGGGTGGTCGTGGTCCCCGACTTCGCGCCCGGACGGGTGCACCGTGCCCGGGCGGTCCACGTCCTGGCCAGCGGCAAGGGGATGAACGTGGCCCGCGCGGCGCGTGCGCTCGGGGTCGAGGCCACGGTGGTCGGCGCGGTCGGGGACGACGCGGCCGGGCGCTGGTTCGTCACGGACGCGCGACGGCAGGGCATCGCGCTGCGCGCGGTCCGGGGCCGCGGGGCCACCCGGACGTGCACCGTGATCGTCGCGCCGGGGCTGGGCGAGACCGTCGTCAACGAGCCCGGGCCGCAGGCGGACGCACGGACGGCCGACCTGCTGCGGCGGCGGGTGCGCCGCCTGCTCGGCCAGGCGTCCGTGCTGGTCCTGACCGGGAGCCTGCCACCGGGGGTACCGGCGACCTTCTACCGCGACGTCATCGCGGAGGCGCCGGGTCGCCCCACCGTGCTGGACACCAGCGGAGAGGCGCTGCGCCAGGCTGTGGCGGCTGTACCCACGGTCCTCAAGGTGAACCGGGAGGAGCTGGCCACGCTGGTAGGGCGCGACCTGACCGCCCTGGGTGACGTGGTGGCGGCGGCGCGGGAGGTACCGGTGCGGGACGGGGTGGTGGTGACGCTGGGCCAGGCGGGGGCGGTGCTGGTCCGGGCAGGTCGAGCCTGGATGGCCCGGCCGCCCGAGGTGCGGCGCGAGAGCGCGGTCGGGGCCGGAGACAGTCTGGCGGCCGGCCTGGCGGCGGCGCTGCTGGCGGGGCAGCCGCTCGTCGACGCGCTGCGCCTGGGGGTGGCCGTGGCCGCCGCCGACGTGGCCACGCTCCTCCCGGGCACGGTGGAGCGAGCAGAGGTGGATCGCCTGTTGCCGCTGGTGGCAGTCGAGCCGCTCGGCGCCGCCTGAGCCGCCGTGCCCGGGATGGACGGGGCTGGTCCCGGGTGACGCTCCTCAACCCTGTCGACATCCGACTCATGCTTCCCTGGTCGGCTGGCCACGAAGGTCTCTCCGTGTGGATCGCCGGGCCCGCAAGGGCTCGACAGTCCATAGTCGCAGGGGGGCGCCCTCGTGACTCCCGTCGCCGATGCCATCATCTCTTGACCCGGGCCACGAAAGCGTCCAGGGCTTCCGACCCCGCCAGCACGTGCAGCTCCAGCCACAGGCGCCGGCGTTCCCCGGGCTCCAGCACCTGCAGCGTCCCGCGGGCCCGCTCCGCCGCCCGTCCCTCCACCAGGCAGTTGGCCGGCTCCAGCCCCATCACGTAGGTCCCCTGGCCGAGCATCTTCCACTGGATGAAGCGCGGCAGGGCGCGGCCGTCCCAGCGCAGGGCCAGCCCGAGCCCCCCGCGCAGCGCCCGGTTCACCAGCGCCGCCTCGGCCACGCCGTCCGGTCCCGGCGGGATGTCGTGGTAGAAGACCTGCTCGCGGTAGCCCGCCACCGGCCCGTGCACGCGGGTGTGCTCGCCGAGCCCCGGGGCGGCCTGGGCGTCCCGGGGCCGCACCGTGCGCGCCGGGGTGACCACCTCGGCGCCCTCGTCCAGCAGCGGAAAGCCCAGGTTCACGTGGTAGAGCACCATGAAGGGCGTGGGGGCATCGGCGGCATTCTCGACCTCGTCGTCGAGACGCAGCCAGGTGGCGCCCAGCGCCGTGGCGATGGTGCGCCGGACCACCAGGTGCTCGCCGAAGACCACCGCCTGGCGCACGATCCCGCGCACGGCGATCCGGTAGGTCTCGCCCTCCCACGCCTCCTCGACCGCCACCGCCTCCGCCGGCAGGTAGGAGGCCCGGCCGTGCTGCCCCAGCGCCTCCCCGGCGTCCTCCGAAGGGGCGCCTATCGTGGTGTAGCCGCACGTGACCATGAGCCCGCCGTAGAAGCCGCGCAGCCACCCGCGGCCTTCCGGTTCGTAGAAGGCCGGGTGGATGCGCCCGGTGGCCGACCGCCAGGCCAGCGGGATCCCCTGGAACTCGGCGTCGGCGATGTCGAGCCCGCGCGAGGGGAGGACGAGGAAGCGCAGCCCCCCGCCGGTGCGCACGTCCACGGCCTCCACGCCGGCCTCCGGGCCGTCGGCCAGGATGCAGCGCGTGGCGCCGGCCAGCTGTGCCATGCGGCCGACGCGCGCCCGCAGCGCCTCCGGCGTCCAGGTGCGCCCGTACAGCAGGATCGAGGACATGAGTTGTCTGCCGTCGCAGTCGTCCACTTCGGTCCGGGCGGAGGCTTCCCCTGCGTGCCCTCAGGCCCGCACCGCGGCCGTCTCCATGAAGCGCAGCGTCTCCCCGAGTGGACGCACCCCGGCGGCGCCGCCCAGCGCCGTCACGCACAGGGCGCCGGCGGCGTTGGCCAGGCGGGTGGTGCGTTCCAGGTCCCACCCCATGAGGGTGCCGGCCAGGAAGCCGCCGCAGAAGGCATCTCCGGCGCCGGTGGTGTCGACCACCGGCACCACGTAGGCGGGCAGGTGCCCCCGCCACGCCCGGCCGTCCGGGCCGGTGCCGTCCACGTAGGCGCCCTGCTCGCCCATCTTCACTGCCACCGTGCCCACCCCCCGCGCGCGCAGGGCGGCCGCGATGCGCGGCGGGTCCTCCTCGCCGGTGAGGCGGCCGAGTTCCTCCCGGTTGCCGAAGAGGATGTCGAGGTGGGAGAGGGCCGGCGCGAGCAGCGCCATCCAGCGGCCGCGGGCGTCCCAGGCCACGTCCAGCGAGGTCAGGCACCCCGCGCCGCGGGCCCGCCGGAGGAGCCGGACGGTGGGCTCGCCGTCGAGGGCCGGCAGGATGAAAGTGCCCCCGAGGTGCAGTACCCGGGTCTGGCGCAGCAGCGCGTCCTCCACGTCCTCCTCCACCAATCGCCCGTTGGCGCCGACCAGGTGAAGGAAGGAGCGCTCCCCGCCCGAGGTCACGGCCACCACGGTCGTGGAGGTCGGCGCCTCCTCGTCGGTCCGCACGTACGCGGCCACGCCGTGGCGGTGAAGTTCGTCGACGAGGAAGCGGCCGAACAGGTCGGCGCCTACGCGCCCCACCACGGCGGTGGCCACCCCCAGCTTCGCCAGCGTGACGCCCGTGGTGTGCGCCAGCCCGCCGGAGCGCACGGCCACGTCCTGCACCAGCGCGAGCTGCCCGCGCTGCGGCCACTCGTCCACCGGCCGGACCACCACGTCCGCCACCAGGACGCCGACGCAGGTCGCGTCAGGCATCCACCGTCACCCAGCGGCGCGCCGCCGCCGAGCGGTAGATCGCGTCGACCAGCTCGTGCACCCGCACGGCGTCGTCGAAGGACGGCGCCGCCGGCCGGTCCTCGACGATGGCCTGCAGGAAGCTGAACTGGGCGTGGACGTGCGACCGGATCCACCCCAGCGTGAACTTGGGCGAGGGCACCGCCGCCGGGGGCGGGTAGTACTGCACGGTGGGCAGGCGGGTGAACCCGCGCCGCTCCGGCGGGGCGGTGCGGTCGTAGGCCCACAGCCAGTTGGGGTCCATCAGGTTGAAGGCCAGCGCGCCCCGGTCGCCGTGCAGCTCCAGCCGCAGCTCGTCCTCGGCGCCGGTGGCCACGCGGGTGAGCTCGGCCGTCCCCAGCGCGCCGCTCCGGAAGCGCAGCAGGCAGACGGCGGCGTCCTCCACCTCCACCGGCGCGCGCACCTCCGGCCGCTCCGGGAGGGGCCGGGTGCGCGTGAAGGTCTCCAGGTCGGCGCAGACCGCCTCCACCTCGCCCGCCAGGTGGCGCATCAGGTCGAGCAGGTGCGGCCCCAGGTCCACCACCACGCCGCCGCCGATGATCTCCCGGCGCAGGCGCCACTCCAGGGGCCGGTCCGGGTCGACGTAGCCCGAGTGGAGGTAGACGCCGCGCACGTGGAAGGGGCGGCCGAGGAACCCCTCCGCCACCAGCGCGCGGGCCCGCAGCATCGCCGGCAGGAAGCGGTACTCGGCGGTGACCTGGTGCTTGACGCCGGCCTCGCGGGCCAGGGCGGCCAGGCGGCGCGCCTCGGCCAGGTCGTAGGCCAGCGGCTTCTCGCAGTAGACGTGCTTGCCGGCGCGCAGCGCCGCCTCCACCGCCTCGGCGTGGTAGCGGTTCGGGGTGCAGACGTCCACCACGTCGACGTCGTCGCGCTCCACCGCCTCGCGCAGCGAGGTGGTGGCGAGGGCGAAACCGGCCTGGTCGACGCCCTCCCGGGCGCGCGCCTCGTCCACGTCGCAGACGGCCACCAGCCGCAGCGGGCAGGGCTGCCCGGCGTAGTAGATGGGGATGGCCCGGTAGGCGTGGGCGTGGACGCGGCCCATCAGCCCGTAGCCGATGACCGCGATGCCCAGCGGCCGCCGGGGGACGGCGGGCATCGTTCAGGACCGGCCGGCGGGGGCCAGCTCGCGCAGCGCTGCCCCGACCCCGGCGCCCTCGTGCACGATCCGCCGCAGCGCCCGCACCATCCCCGCCGGGTCGTCGTGCTGCCAGACGTTCCGGCCGAAGACGACGCCGCGCGCGCCCGCCTCCAGCGCCTCGGCGACCATGGCCAGCGCGTCCGCCGCTGTCTCCGTGCGGGGCCCGCCGCGGACCAGCACCGGGACCGCCGCCGCGCGCACGACGCGGCTGAAGGTCTCGCGCGAGCCGGTGTAGTCCACCTTCAGCAGGTCGGCGCCGGCCTCCCAGGCGATGCGCGCCATGAGCTCGACCACCTCGGGGGGGTTGACCAGGTGCTTCCCCGGGGCCACGGCCAGCGGCTCCACCACCAGCGGCAGCCCCAGCGCCCGGCACGCGGAGGCGAGTCGGCCGACGTCCTGCAGGTTGGCGCCTTCCTCCCGGTCTTCCGCGTAGCCGGTGAAGAGGAAGGCCACCACCGCGTCGGCGCCCAGGCGGACGGCGTCGGCCGGGGTGGCCACCGGGACGCGGTACGGCGCGCGGGGTGGGGCGGTGGAGCGCCAGGTGTTGCTGGCGTCCAGGCGCAGCACCAGCGCCGGCGCCCCGCGGCCGTGGAAGATGGCGCCGGCGGCGGCGGCCGCGCCGGGCGAGACCTGGAGGGCGTCGGGCCCGCCCTCGGCGACGCGGCGCATCGCCGCCACGACGTCTTCCACCCCGGGGACGGGGCCGAGGAAGAGGCCGTGGTCGAAGGCCACGACGATCCCCCGCTCGGTCCGGGGGTCGAGGATGCGGTGCAACCGTAGCGCTCTGCCGCTCGGCATGGGATCCTCCGGGTCCGGGACGTCTTCTGCTTACGCGCGGCCGGAGAGGGTTCCTCCCCGTCGCGCCGGCGCGGCTCGGCTATGATGGGGCGTGACGGCCATGGCCTCCCCACACCCGCCCGCACCGCAACTCGTCGTCATCGGCAGCCTGAACATGGACCTCACGGTCCGCGTCCCGCGCCTGCCGGGGCGGGGCGAGACCGTTGTGGGCTCCGACTTCTTCACCGCCCACGGCGGCAAGGGCGCCAACCAGGCGGTGGCGGCGGCGCGGCTCGGCGCGCGCGTGCGCCTGGTCGGCCGCGTCGGCCGCGACGCCTTCGGGGCGGAGCTCCAGCAGGCGCTGGCGGCCGAAGGGATCGACGCCGCCGCGGTGCGCCACTCCGACCGTCCCACGGGGGTGGCGCTCATCGTCGTGGAGGAGGGCGGCCAGAACCTCATCGCCGTGGCCCCCGGAGCAAACGGGGACGTGCGCCCGGAGGACGTCGAGGCGCTCGACCTGCCGGACGGGGTGTGGGTGGGGGCGGTGCTGGAGGTGCCCGACGGGGCCACCGTCGCCGCCTTCCGCCGCGCCCGCGCGGTCGGAGGGCGCACCCTGCTCAACGCCGCCCCCTCGCGTCCGTTTGCCGGGGAATTGTGGCGGCTCACCGACGTGCTGGTGGTGAACGAGGGTGAGGCGGGCACGCTGGCGGGGCGCCCGGTGGGCGACGCCGCAGAGGCCCTCGAGGCCGCCCGGGTCCTCCGCGAGCGCGGGCCGCGCACCGTGGCCGTCACGCTGGGTCGGCAGGGTGCGGTGCTGCTCGGGGAGCGCGAGGCCTGGCACGTGCCGGCCGTCCCCGTGGACGCGGTGGACGCCACGGGTGCGGGAGACGCCTGGGTGGCCGCGCTGACCGTGGGGCTGGCGGAGGGGCGGTCGCTGGTCGAGGCGGGGGTGCTGGCGTCGGCCGCGGGAGCGCTGGCGGCCTCGCGCCCGGGGGCGCAGCCGTCGCTGCCCGCGCGCGCCGAGGTCGAGGCGCTCGCCGCCCGGGCACCGCGTCCTGTCCAGCTGACCTGACGGCTCGCGGCGCGGGCGCCACGTCCCGCGCGGCCGGCCTGACCTGCTGAGGAGACTCGCGCCATCACCCCTCCCCCAGCAGCCGCCGCAGGCGCGCGTACGCCTCCTCCCACCCCTCGGAGGGCCTGGGCTCGTAGACCGCCTCCCTGACGGAGCGGCGCACCACCGCCCGCAGGTCCCGCAGCGAGCTCAGGTGTCCGAGCGCCCAGGCCTGGGCCAGGATGTTGCCGAGGGAGGTGGCCTCGGCCGGACCGGCGCGCACCAGGCGCCCTGTGGCGTCGGCCGTGAACTGGCAGAGCATGGCGTTCTGCGAGCCCCCGCCCACCACGTGCACCACGCGCGTGCGCCGCCCCAGGAGACGGTCCAGGCGCTCGATGACCCAGCGGTACTTGAGCGCCAGCGACTCCAGGACGCAGCGCACCACCTCGCCACGGCTCTGGGGGACCCGCTGCCCGGTTTCCCGGCAGTACTCGCGGATGCGTGCCGGCATGTCGGTCGGGCGCAGGAAGCGCTCCTCGTCGGGGTCGATGAGGGCGCCGAAGGGCGGGGCGGCGGCGGCTTCCTCGGCCAGGCGCTCGTAGGTCAGCGCCTCCTCCTGGGCCCAGCGGCGCCGGCACTCCTGGAGGAGCCACAGGCCCATGACGTTGCGCAGGAAGCGGAAGGTGCCGCCGAGCCCTCCTTCGTTGGTGAAGTTGTCGGCCAGGCTCTCCGGGGTGATCAGGGGGTGCGGGAGTTCCGCACCGACGAGGGACCACGTGCCGGAGCTGATGTAGGCGAAGTCCGGTTCGTCCGCCGGGACGGCGGCCACCGCCGAGGCGGTGTCGTGGGTGGCCGGGGCGATCACCTGCAGGGTCCCACCCACCTCGTCGGCCACCACGGGGCGCAGGGGGCCGAGCACCGTCGCCGGCGGGATCACCCGCGGGAAGATGTGCGTGGGAATGCCCAGACGCTCCAGGAGGGTGGCGGCCCAGCCGCCGGCCCGAGGGTCGTAGCACTGGCTGGTGGTGGCGTCGGTGAACTCGCAGGTCACCTCGCCGGCCAGCCAGTAGGCGAAGAGGTCGGGGATCATCAGGAAGGTGGCGGCGATCTCGAGCCCGGGGTCCCGGTGCACCACCATGGCCAGCAGCTGGTAGAGCGCGTTGATCGGCATGAACTGGATGCCGGTGTGGGCGAAGATCTCCTCGCGGGGCACGCGACGGCACGCCTCCTCGACCATGCCCTCGGTGCGGCGGTCGCGGTAGTGGTAGGGGTTGTGGACCAGTCCGCCGCGGCGGTCGAGGAGGGCGAAGTCGACCCCCCAGGTGTCCAACCCGACCGCCGCCGGTGGCGCCCCCAGGCGCCGGGCCCGGCGGATCCCCGCCTTCAGCTCCTCGAAGAGGCGCAGGACGTCCCAGTGCAGGCCGTCCGGCAGCGCCACCGGGCCGTTGGGGAAGCGGTGGACCTCCGAGAGGGTCACGCGCTCGCCGTCGAAGTCGCCGGCCATGCATCGTCCGCTCTCGGCGCCCAGGTCGATGGCCAGCAGGCGCAGCGTGGCCACGGTCGGTCGCCCGCGCTTCAGGCTCCCAACGTGCCGCCCGGGCCGGCGGCACCATCGGCCGCGGGAGCACTGTCAGCCGCGGAGGCGCTCCCGGTCGCGAAGGGGTTGCCGCCCGGCCCCGCGCCCTGCCGTCCCGCCCCGCGGGCCGCGGCCAGCCGCGCGGCATAGCCGCCCTGGCGGAAGGCGGCGACCGGATCGGCTGGCGCTCCCAGCTCCTCCCGCACGACGTGCAGCAACGGACGCACGTCCGTCTCGTACGCCTCCAGCAGGAGGCGGTGCGCGCCGAGGACATCCCCCTCGGCCTGCGCGCGGCGCAGCGCCGCCCGGTCCACGAGCAGGGCGCGGGCGTAAGCGCGCTGCACCTGCTCCACCGAGAGCAGGACGGCCTCGATCTTCCCCTCGACGTTGTGTGACTGGTCGAGCATGTAGGCGACGCGCCGCGCCCCGTCCGCGACGGTCGGGTCCGGGTCCTCGGCGGCGGCCACGAGCTCGGTGAAGATGAGGAAGAGCTCGAAGGGGTTGATCGCTCCCACGATCAAGTCGTCGTCGCCATACTTGCGGCTGTTGAAGTGGAAGCCGCCCAGGCGCCCCTCGTCCAGCAGCACCGCCACCAGGTGCTCGATGTTGGTCCCCTGGGGGTGGTGGCCGGTGTCCACCAGGACCTGCGCGCGCGGCCCCAGGCGCACCGCCAGCAGGTAGGCCATCCCCCAGTCCGCCAGGTCGGTGTGGTAGAAGGCCGGCTCGAAGAACTTGTACTCCAGGAGCATGCGCATCCCGTCCGGCATGGCCGCGTAGACCTCGGCCAGCGCCTCGGCCAGCCGCTGCCGGCGGGCGCGGAAGTCGTCCTGTCCCGGGTAGTTGGTCCCGTCGGCGAACCACAGGCTCAGCAGGTCCGACCCGACGGCGCGCGCCACCTCGATGCACTCGAGCATGTGCGCCGCCGCGCGCCGCCGCACCGCCGGATCGGGGTGGCAGACGCTGCCCAGCCGGTAGGCCGCCTCCTGGAAGAGGTTGGGGTTGACCGCGCCGATGCGCAGGCCGAGCTGCCGCGCCGCCTCGCGCAACCGTCCGTAGTCGTCCACGGCGTCCCAAGGGATGTGGATGGCCACGGAGGGGCAAACCCCGGTCAGGCGGTGGACCAGGGCGGCGTCCTCCAGCTTCTCCCAGATCGTGCGCGCCGCGCCCGGCCAGGGGAAGACGGCGAAGCGCGTGCCCGAGTCCCCGTACCCCCACGACGGGGTCTCGATCTGCAGGCTCCGCAGCGCCGCCCGCACCCGGGCCACGTCCACCCCCCGGTCGGTCAGCTGCCGTTCCAGCACGGTGTAGGCTGCGTCGCGCATGCCGCCGCCCTCCTCAGCGCGTGTACGCGCCCGGGACGCCGCCGTCCACGGTGATGGTGCACCCCGTCGTCTTCGCCGACCGCGGTGAGACGAGGAAGTAGACCGCCTCCGCCACGTCCTCCGGGAAGACGTTCACCTTGAGCGTGGTGCGGGCCCGGTAGAAGGCCTCCAGCTCCGTCTCCTCCACCCCGTAGTCCCGCGCCCGCTGCTGGCGCCAGGTCCCCGACCAGATGCGCGAGCCGCGCAGCACCGCATCGGGGGCCACGGCGTTCACGCGGATGCCGGCCTCGCCCCCCTCCTCGGCCAGCGAGCGCATCAGGTGCTGCTCCGCCGCCTTGGCGGCGTTGTAGGCGGCGCTGTTGCGCCCGGCCAGGAGAGCGTTCTTGCTGGTGACGAAGACGAGCGCCCCGCCCCGGCCCTGGGCCCGCAGCACCCGGAACGCCTCCCGGGCGACGAGGAAGTAGCCGCGCGCCAGCACGGCGAAGAGGCGATCCCACTCGTCGGCGGAGGTCTCCTCCACCGGCCGGGCCAGCGCCACGCCGGCGTTGTTCACCACGATGTCCACGCCGCCGTACTCCAGCACGAGGCGCTCGTAGGCCGCCTGGACTGCCGCCTCGTCGGTGACGTCACCGGGGAGGCCGAGCGCGCGTCCCTCGCCGAAGCGCTCCCGCAGCTCCGCCGCCACCGCCGCGGCCCCGTCCGCGTCGATGTCGAGCAGTGCCACGTGCGCGCCTTCCTGCGCCAGGCGCTCGGCCACCGCCCGCCCGATGGCCCCGGCGCCTCCGGTCACCAGGGCGACGCGGCCGTGCAGCTCGCGCGGAGGCGGCGCCAGGGTGAGTTTGTAGAGCTCGAGGGGCCAGAACTCCACGTCGTAGGCCTCGCGGTCCGTGAGGGAGGTGAAGGTGCCCAGTGCCTCGGCGCCGGCCATGACGGCGATGGCGCGGTGGTAGAGGTCGGCCGTGCGCGCCGCCGCCTCCTTGGTGGGGCCGGTGGTGACCATGCCGAGCCCGGGGAGGAGGAGGACGCGCGGGAAGGGGTCCCCCTCGGGGTCGCCCGGCCGGCGGTGGGTGGCCTGGTAGCGCTCGTACGCCGCCGCGTACTCCTTGACGGCGGCCACCGCCGCGCCTGCCAGGCCCTCCGGCCCGGCCTCGGCCCCGGCCGGCACGATGCACGGCCGGTGCTTGGTGTGCACCAGGTGGTCGGGGCAGGCCGCACCGACGGTGGCCAGGGTGGTGAGCTGCTCGCTGCACACGAAGGCCATCACGTCGGGGGTGGTGTCGACGTGGAGGATGGCCGGCCGGCGCTGGCTCACCACCCCGCGCACCCGGGGCAGCAGGTGGGTGAGGAGGCGCCGCCGTTCCCGTTCGGCTGCGGGCGTGACCCGGAGGCCGCCGAAGGGCACGCGGGGCCGGCGGCGGGCGATGGCCTCCTCCGCCTGGGCGACGATCGCCAGGGTGGCCTCGTAGCAGCTGCGCGCGTCCTCCCCCCACGTCACCAGGCCGTGCTTGGCCAGGAAGACCGCCCGGGCCTGGGGGTGGCGGCGCACCGCCGCGGCCACCGCCTTGCTGAGGGCAAAGCCGGGGCGCTGGTAGGGGATCCAGAGGACGGCATCGCCGAAGACCTCGCGCGTCACCGCCTCGCCGCGGTCGGCGGTGCAGAAGGCGATCACCGCGTCGGGGTGGGTGTGGTCGACGTGGGCGAAGGGCAGGAAGGCGTGCAGGAGCGTCTCGATGGACGGTCGGGGGTAGTCGGGCCGCAGGAGGCAGCGCTGGAGGTAGTCCACCATCTCCTCGTCGGAGAGGTGGTCCCGTGCTTCGAGCAGCAGGACCTCGTCCAGGCGCAGGCCGGCGAAGTCGCGCACGGTGGCGGTGCGCATGTCCGAGCCGCTGCCCTTGATCCACAGCGTGCGCACCCGGCGCCCGGTGTGGTCCACCTCCTCCGCCTTGGCCGAGGTGTTGCCGCCCTTCCAGTTGACGATGGTGGGGTCCTGTCCCAGGAGCCGGGAGCGGTAGACGAGCTGCTCCAGGGGAGTGCGTCCGTGGACCTCCGCCTCCGACCACGCCGGCCGCATCACCGCTTCACCCTCCCTGCACGCCCACCGCCATCCCCCGGCGGGCCAGCCACTGGTTGAGGACCACGGTGCCCGCCAGGACCGCGCCCACCGCCCCCAGTTGCCAGATCGGGTGGATGCCTGCCAGCTGCAGGCCGTTGGAGAGCACGGTGATGACGGCCACGCCCAGCACCGTCCCCAGCACGGTGCCCTCGCCGCCGGCGATGTGGGTGCCGCCCAGCACGGCGATGGTGATGGCCTGCAGCTCGTAGCCAAAGCCCGCGTCCGGGCGGGCGCTGGCCACCCGGGACGTGATCACGACCGCGGCCACTCCGGCGAGCAGGCCGGAGAGGGTGAAGACCCAGAATCGCACCCGCTCCACGGGGATGGCCGCGAAGCGCGCCGCCACCTCGTTCGTGCCGACGCCGTAGAGGTGACGGCCGAAGACCGTGTGCCGCAGCAGAGTGTGCAGCAGCAGCGCCACGGGGAGGAAGACCAGCACCACCTGGAGGGGGATTCCCAGCACTTCCCCCTGGCCCAGGACGTAGAAGCGTTCCGGCAACCCCGAGATGGGCACGGTGTCCGTCAGCACCAGCGCCGCCGACCCGTAGATGTAGAGCGTGCCCAGGGTGACGATGAGGGCGGGAATGCGCAGCGCGGTGATGCAGAGGGCGTTGAGGGCGCCCATCACCGCCCCGCTGAGGACGGCGGCGCCTGCAGCCAGCCACACGTCCACTGCCAGGTGCTTGACCAGCAGGCCCATGACGATGCCGGCCAGGCTCAGCATCGAGCCGACGGAGAGGTCGATGGAGCCCCCGCCGGAGATGATCACCAGAGTCTCGCCCAGGGCCAGCAGGCCGATCTCGACCCCGTAGCGCGTCATGTTCAGGGTGTTGTAGAGCGTGGCGAAGCCGTCGACGCTCAGAGCGAAGAGGGCGTAGCTGGCCACCAGCAGGGCGAGGAGGAAGCGGGGGCGGTCGGCGGCGACGGCACGCAGCAGCCGCGCAGCCATCAGGGACCTCCCAGTGCCCAGCGCCGGCCGCACCCCATCAGGGGGTTCCCCGCCGGGTGCGCAGCAGGTCGACGGCCACGGCCAGCAGGATCAGGACGCCGGCCACCATCCCCTCGGCCAGCCCGCTCACGTTCATCAGGATCAGCCCGTTCTTGATCTGGCCCACCAGCACGGCGCCCAGGACGCTGCCCACGACGCTGCCGCGCCCGCCCAGGATGGAGGTCCCGCCCAACACCACGGCAGCGATCACCTGCAGCTCGAACCCCACGCCCGTGTTGGACTGCACGAAGCCGGTCTGGCCGACGTAGAGGAGCGCGGCCACGCCCACCAGCATGCCCGTCACGCCGTAGACGACGAAGGCCACCCTGGCCACGTCGATCCCGGCCAGGCGTGCCGCTTCGGCGTTGCCGCCCACCGCGTAGATGTGCCGCCCCAGCGGCCGCCGGGCGGTGACGTAGGCGAAGAGGAGGGTGAGGGCGAGGGCCAGGAGGGCGGCCACCGGCACCCCGCCCACCGTGCCGAGCCCCAGCGGGCGCAGGACCGGGGGAATGTCGGCGATCCACTTGCCGCGCAGGAGCTGGAAGGTGAGCGCCCGGTAGAGCGAGAGGGTGGCGAGGGTGGCGATGATGGGCATCACGCCGGCCCGGGCGACCAGCCCACCGTTGACCATCCCCAGGACGAGACCGCTCAGCACGCCGATCGCGATCAGGAGGCCCAGGTGCCATCCCGCCGTGGCGGCGTAGCCCAGGAGCACGGCGGTGACACCCAGCGTCGAGCCCACCGAGACGTCGATGCCGCCGGTGAGGATGACCAGGGTCATCCCCAGGGCCACGACGGCAGTGGGGGCGCTGTTCAGCAGGACGTTGGCCAGGTTGGTCGGGGTGAGGAAGCGGCCCGTCCAGGCGTGCAGGGCGAGCCCCAGCCCGAGGATGAAGAGGACGACGCCGGCCTCGCGCGTGCGCAGCACCGCCAGGCCGCGCACGAGCACCGGGGCGGGGGGCACCCGTTCAAGCGGGAGGGTTTGCATAGACCTCCCGCGCTCCCGTGGCGGCCCGCAGCAGGGCCGCCTCGCCTTCCACCTCCCCCCGGGCCACCAGCGCCGTCACGCGCCCCTCGTGCAGGACCAGGATGCGGTCGGCCAGCTTCAGCACCTCGGGGAGCTCGCTGCTGATGACCACGACGGCGACGCCCTCCGCCGCCAGGGCGAAGATGCGTTCGTGGATCTCCTCTTTGGCCGCGACGTCCACGCCCCGGGTGGGCTCGTCGAGGATGAGCAGCCGGGGACGGCGCGCCAGCCAGCGCCCCAGCAGTACCTTCTGCTGGTTGCCTCCGGAGAGCGCCTGGGTGGGGGTGTGCAGCCCGGGGGTGCGGATCCCCAGCGCCCGTACCATCGCCGCGCCCGCCGCCTCTTCCCGGCGGCGGTCCACCGCGCCCAGCAGGCGGCGCAGGGCGGGCAGGATGGCCACGGTCAGGTCGTAGCGCACCGGCAGCGGCAGGAAGAGCCCCTGGGCCTTGCGGTCCTCGGGCAGGTAGGCGATGCCGAGGCGCAGGGCCTGCTCCGGGGAGGTGATCGCCACCGGCTCCCCGTCCAGGAGGATGCGGCCGCGGGCCGCCGGGGCGATGCCGAAGAGGGCATGGGCCACCTGCGTGCGCCCTGAGCCCACTAGCCCGAACAGGGCCAGCACCTCGCCGCGCCGGACGTCGAAGGAGACGCCCTTCACCGTCGGCGGGACGGCCAGCTCCTCCACGCGCAGGACGACCTCCCCGATGCGTCGGCCGTCGCGGGCGGCCCGCTCGTGGAAGATCTCCCCCGCCATCAGGTCGATCAGCCGGTCGCGGGAGATCGCCCCGACAGGGAAGGTGCCGCGCACCTCCCCGTCCTTCATCACCGTCACCCGGTCGGCGATCTGGAAGATCTCCTCCAGTCGGTGGCTGATGTAGACGATCCCCACCCCGCCGGCGCGCAGCCGCCGGATGACCCCGAAGAGCCGCTCCGTCTCGCCCTGGGTGAGGATGGCGGTGGGCTCGTCCAGGATGATCACCCGCGAGGCGTGGGAGAGCGCCTTCACGATCAGGACGAGCTGCTGCATGCCGATGGTCAGCCGGCCGATGGGCTGGGTCAGAAAGGTGCCGCGGATCCCCAGGTCGGCGAAGAGGCGGGCGGCTGCCTGGCGCTGCGCTGCCCAGTCGATGTTGCCCAGGCGGTCGCGCAACTCCCGGCCCATGAAGATGTTCTCCACCACGCTCAGGTCGGGGTAGACCAGCGGGTCCTGGTAGACGGTGGCGATGCCCAGGTCCTGGGCCACCCGGGGCGAGGTCAGGTGCACCGGCCGCCCTGCGTAGAGGACCTGGCCGTTGTCGGGCTGCAGCGCCCCGGAGAGGATGCGGATGAGGGTGGATTTCCCGGCGCCGTTCTGCCCCACCAGCGCGTGCACCTCCCCCGGGCGCACGTCGAAGGAGGCATGGCGGACGGCGACGACACCGCCGAAGGCCTTGGAGACGTCCCGCGCGGCGAGCAGCCCGCTCATGGTCGGTGCCCGGGAGGGGACGGGGCGCTCCAGCCTCGCCCCCTCCGTCGCTCAGAAGTCGAACCGGTCGACGTTCGCCTTGGTGAAGACGGTCGGCGGGCCCAGCAACAGCATGCGCTGCTGGGGGAAGTAGCGCACCTGGCCGATGGTCGGGACGGTGTTCACCGCGGCGAATGGCTTGCCGTCCACGAGCTGCTTCCCCGCCCAGACGGTCAGGTAGCCCAGCTTCACCGGGTCCCAGAGGACGAAGCTGGGCACGGCCCCGTTCTTCACGTACTTGCGCATGAGTGAGGGCACCGACAGTCCGGTGACGAAGACCTTGCCGATCTTCCCCATCTGCGTCACCGCTTCCGCCGCCCCCGGGGCCGAGGTCGAGCACTGGCCGATGACGCCCTTGAGGTTGGGGAAGGCGGTGATGAGGTCGCGTGTCACCTTGATCGCCTCGTTGATGTCCTCGCCGGCGTACTTCAGGGCGACGAGCTTCATCTCCGGGTAGCGTTCGGCCTGGCGCTTCTTCTCGATCTCGATCCAGGCGTTCAGGTTCTGCGCCGTGGGGCCGCAGGAGACGATGGCATACTCGCCCCGCCGGCCCATCATTCTGGCCAGCTCGTCCATGATGGTGTTGCCGATGTCCTCGGCCAGGGCCTGGTTGACGAAGACCTCGCGCACCGAGTTGGGGGCGTCGGTGTCGGAGGTGAACATCTTGAGCCCCCGGTCCTTCCCCTTCTTCAGGGTGGGGGCGATAGCCGTGGGGTCGTTGGGGGCCACGGCGATGGCCGGCACGCCCCGGGTGATGAGGTTGTCCACGATCTGGATCTGCGCGGCCGAGTCGGCCGTGGTCGGCCCCGTGTAGACGAACTCGACGTTCAGGTCGGCGGCCGCTTGCTTGCCGCCCTTCTCCATGGCGTTGAAGTAGGGGATGCCAATCAGCTTCGGCACGAAGGCCACCTGGGTGCGCCGCGCCGCCCCCTGGACGGGCGGGAGCAGCCACAGGGCCACGACGGCGGCCAGCGTCAGGAGCCACACGCGTCGGGACATCGCTCCTCCTCCCTTCTCTCCGACTGGTGTTCCCCCCGGGCTAGAAGCCCTTCTCCGCCCGGTTGAGGTTGCTCTTGGTGATGAGCAGCGGCTTGATCAGCACGGTAGCCGACGCCGGGCGTTTCTGCTCCCGGATGTATGCCACCAGGATCTCGAAGCCGGTGGACGCCTGCCGGCCGGGGAATTGCTCGATGGTGGCGTCCAGCACCCCGTTCCGGATGGCCCGCAGCGCGTCGGGCAGGGCGTCGAACCCCACGGTGATTACGTCGGCCACCTTCACCTTGCCGCTGGCCTTCATCGCCTCGAGCGCCCCCAGGATCATCTCGTCGTTGGCCCCGAAGACCGCGTCGATGCGCGGCAGGGCCTGCAGGGCGTCCTCCATGACCTTCAGCCCGTCCTCGCGGCGGAAGTTCGCCGTGTACTGCCTGACGGTCACGCCCTGGTAGCGGTCGAGCACCTCGCGGAACCCCCGGCTGCGGTCGATGGCGGGGCCCGCCCCGGGCGTGCCGTAGAGCTCCACCACGGTGCCCCGGACCTCGCCGTACTTGGCCCGGAGCTGGTCGGCCACGTAGCGGCCGGCGATGCGGCCGCCCTCGACGTTATCCGCGCCCACGTGGGCCAGGATCTGCACCCCCGCGCCGGCCTCCAGGCGCCGGTCCACGGTCACGACGGGGATCCTGGCGCGGTTGAGTGCGCGCACGGCGGGGATGACAGCCCGCACCTCGATGGGGACGAGGAGGACGCCGTCCACTTTCTTGACGATCATGTCCTCGATGTCCGCCACCTGCTTGGAGACCTGGTTCTGCGACTCGACGGAGAGGACGTTCACGTTCCCCAGCTGCCGCGCCTTGTCCTTGACCGCCTTCTCCAGGAAGGCGAACCAGGCGAAGGAGAGCGAGGGGAACGAGAGCCCGATGGTGATGGTCCGTGGTGCGGCGGCCGGGAGCGGCCCCGGCGCCTGCAGCACCAGGAGGACCGCAATCACGGCGATGGCGATCTGCCAGAGCCTGCGCTGCACGGTCTCCCTCCTCCCTGCGAAGCGTGTACGACGGCCGGGAGGCGACCCTCCCGAGGCCCGACCCGGTCCACTCCCACCTCCTTCCGCGCCGGCCGGTCGGCTAACGGCGGAACCGGCGCTTGAGGTTGTCGATGAGGGCCGCCACGACGATCACCAGCCCCTTCACGACCAGCTGCCAGTACGAGGAGACGCCGAGCAGGTTGAGCCCGTTGGAGATCACCCCGATGAGCAGCGCCCCGACCAGCGTCCCGTACACCGAGCCCACGCCGCCGAAGAGGCTGGTGCCGCCGATGACGACCGCCGCGATGACGTCCAGCTCGTAGCCCTGCCCGGCTACCAGCTCCGCCGAGTTCAGCCGGGAGGTGAGGACGAGCCCGGCGAGCCCCGACAGCAGCCCGGCCAGCGCGAAGGTGGCGATGTAGATGCGGTCCACCGCCACCCCGGAGAGCCGCGCCGCCTCCTCGTTGCCGCCGATGGCGTAGATACTGCGGCCGAAGGTGGTCCGCCGCAGGACGAAGCCGGCCAGGACCACCAGGCCGAGGAAGAGGATGACGGGGACGGGGATGGGGCCCACCTCCCCGCCGCCCAGCCACAGGAAGGCCTCGGGCAGCCCGGAGATGGGACGCCCGCCCGCCAGGATGAGCGTCAGCCCGCGGCAGACGCTGAGCGTCCCCAGGGTGACGATGAACGGGTGCATGCCGCCCTTGCGGCTGACGAAGCCGTTCAGGAAGCCGATGGCCAACCCGACCAGCAGCGCCGCGGCTGCAGCCAGGGGGATGGGCTGGGCCAGCGGCACCATCAGCGTGGCCGCCACCGCGCCCGTGAAGGCCACCACCGAGCCCACCGACAGGTCGATGCCGCCCAGCAGGATGACCATCGTCTCGCCCACGGCGATGATGCCGATGATGGAGATCTGGCGGACGACGTTGAGGATGTTGATGGGGGAGAAGAAGACCGGCTCCAGCGCCCCGATGGTCAGGGAGACGACCAGCAGGGCGATGAGGATGCCGTAACGGTCCCACACGGCCAGGAGGGCCTCCCCCGGCGTGGGCGCCGGACGCCGCTCCGCCGCCGGCAGCGCCGCCCCCTTACCCACCGACGACGGCTCCGCCATCCACCCCTCCTCCGGCCTCGCCGGCTTCCACGCCCAGGGCCAGGTTGAGGACGCGCTCCTCGCTGGCCTCCTCCCGATGCAGCTCCCCCACCACGCGCCCCTGGCGCATGACCAGGATGCGGTCGCTCATGGAGAGCAGCTCCGGGAGGTCGGAGGAGACCATGATGATGGCCCCGCCCTCCCGGCAGATGGCGCTCATCAGCCGGTAGATCTCCGCCTTCGCCCCCACGTCGATCCCGCGGGTGGGCTCGTCGAAGATCAGCACGCGGCAGCGGCGGGCCAGCCAGCGGGCCAGCACCGTCTTCTGCTGGTTGCCCCCGCTCAGGTACATCACCGGTTGCTCCAGGCCCGGCGTGCGGATGTCCAGGCGGCGCACCAGGTCGGCCACGAGGCGCGTCTGCCGGGCCGCCTGGATCACGCCCAGGCGGGCGAGGCGGTCGAGTACGGCCAGGGAGATGTTGTCGCGCAGGCTGAGGGCGAGGACGAGCCCCTGTCCCTTGCGCTCCTCCGGCAGCAGGCCCACCCCCTGCGCGATGGCCTGGCGCGGCGAGCGGAAGCGCACCGGCCGGCCCTCCAGGAGGACGCGCCCGCCCGCCACGGGGTCGGCGCCGAAGAGGGCCCGCACCAGCTCCGTGCGCCCGGAGCCGACCATCCCGGCCAGGCCGAGGATCTCCCCGCGCCGCAGGGTGAAGCTGACGTCGACGACGCGCGGCGGAGCGGAGAGGCCCTCCACGCGCAGCACCTCCTCCCCCGGGGTGTGGCGCTCGCGGGGGAAGAACTCGTGGAGCTGGCGGCCGATCATCAGGGCGACGATGCGGTCTCCGTCCGCCTCAGCCACGGGGAGGTCCCCCACCACCCGGCCGTCGCGCAGCACGGTCACGTGGTCGGCGATCTCGAAGATCTCCTCCAGCCGGTGGCTGATGTAGATGAAGGTGACCCCCTGGTCGCGCAGCCGCCGGATGACGCGGAAGAGCCGGGCGATCTCACGCTGGGGGAGGGCGGCGGTGGGCTCGTCCATGATCAGGATGCGGGCCTCCGCGGCCAGGGCCTTGGCCACGGCCACCATCTGCTGCCGCGCCACGGAGAGGCGGCGCACCGGGAGGCGCGGGTCGATGGGCTCGCCCAGCAGGGCCAACGCCTCGCGGGCGCGGGCCTCCAGCCGCCGCCGGTCCACCACGCCCAGGCGGGCCGGGAAGCGGCCCAGCGCAATGTTCTCGGCTACGGTCATCTCCGGGACCAGGGTGAGCTCCTGGTAGATCGCCGCCAGGCCCAGGCGGCGCGCCGCCGCCGGGCTGTCGATCACGACCGGGCGGCCGTCCACCAGGATCTCACCCCCGTCCGGCCGGTAGACGCCCGTGAGGATCTTGATCAGCGTGGACTTGCCGGCCCCGTTCTCCCCCACGATGGCATGGACGGTGCCGCCGCGGATGCGCAGGCTCACCCCGTCGAGCGCACGCACGCCGGGGAAGGCCTTGCTCACGCCGCGCACCTCCACGGCGGGGACCGCAGGCAGGGGCGCGGCGGCCAGGCTCACCGCGCCGTCCCCACCTCCGGGACGTCCGGGAGCGTCTCCGGACCGAAGTAGCGCAACAGGACCAGGTCCTCGCTGCCGGTGTTCCGCACGGTCACACCGGCCTGCGCAGCCGCCGCGCTGACGAACCACTCGTCCCAGGTCAGCTCGCCGTAGCGGATCACGATCGGCGTCTCCACGGGCTGGCCGTTCAGGGTCCCGCGCCCCTGCACCGCTACGAGACAGGAGGCGGCCCCGTCGCGCAGCACGAGGGAGGCCCCGGGGCGCACGGTCAGCTCGCGTGCCAGCAGCAGGGCCTGGCCGTCGATGCGGCCGTAGACCACCCAGCGGTCCACGTAACCCTCGGAGGCGCTGGGGGCGACGGGGATGGGCTCCAGGTAGTGATGGGCCTTGAAGGCGGGGTCGAGGTTGGCCTCCCAGTCCACCAGGTCGACCAGGTAGTCGAGGTCCTGGTGGTGCTCCGGCGGGACGTCCTTCACCAGCAGGCTCCAGGGGACGGGGCGGTCCTCCACCATGGACTGGAACATGGCGAAGACGTCGGAGGCCCATTGCGGTTCGTAGGTGACCAGCGTCCCGGGAGCGTGCAGGATCCCTGCCGGCACCAGCCAGCCGGTGCCCGGCCGCAGGCGGTAGGCGCGCGAGAGCTCCAGCACGCCGTTGTCGCCTTCCGCCCACCGCTCGAGGCAGCGCCGCAACGCCTCGCGCGTGGTGCCGGGCTCCAGCCCGAAGAAGGTGTAGGGGAACCGGTGCTCCTGGGCGTTCAGCTGCGGCGGGAAATAGTAGGCCTCGGGCTTGGGGGCCCGTCCCACGGCGGCCGCGTGGGCCGCCCGCTGGTGGAGGTGGTGCGGGATGGGCCCGAGGTTGTCGAAGAACTTGGCGTAGACCGGCCACCCGCCGTAGCGGGCCATCACCTCCCGGCCGATGATGCGTTCGCCGGCCACGGCGATGGCGTCGCGCAGGGTGAAGCGGCCGTCCGGGCCGACCACGTAGGAGAGCCCCTCGTCCGGCGGGGCGCCCTCGTTGGCCGCCGGGATGGTCGAGCCCAGCCAGCGCTCGTCGATGCCGCCGCGGTGGGCGCCCAGGGCGTAGACGTCCCGCGGGTGGAGCTTCAGGCGCCGCCCCGGGACGAGGAAGGAGCGCGGCACCCAGGTGGGCGCCAGGCGCAGGAGGCCGTCGCCGCTGTCGAGGGCGCGCTCCACCGCTGCGGGTGTCGGCTCGACGATCTCCGGCGATCGCATCTGCCACCACCTCCTCGGGCCGGGCCCTCCCGACGGCACCGGGCGGCCGTGGGGTCAGTGCCGCTTCTTGTCCACCAGCGCCTCCTCCACCGTGCGCATGTGCCGCACCGCCGCCGCCGGGTTCTGCAGCGCCACGGCCACGAAGAGTGCGTCCACCACGGCCATCTGGGCCAGCCGCGAGACCAGCGGCTCGCTGCGGAAGCGCGTCTCCTGGGAGGCGGTGAAGAGGCGGATCTCCGCCACCCGGGTGAGCGGGGAGCGGCCGAAGTTCGTGAGGGCGATCGTCGTCGCCCCGCCCAGGCGGGCGGCGCGCACGGCGTCCACGACGTCGCGGCTGGCCCCGGAGTGGGAGATCCCCACCGCCACGTCCCGCCGGCCCAGCTGGCGGGCGGCCACCGCCATCAGGTGGGCGTCGGCGGTGACGGTGCTGGGCACGCCGATGCGGAGGACCTTGCCGTGCAGGTCGAGGGCGATGGGCACCGAGGTGCCCAGGGCGAAGATCTCCACCCGCCGCGCCTCCGCCAGCGCCTGGGCCGCCCGGGCCAGGGCGCGCGGGTCGAGGGTGCGGCGGGTCAGCTCCAGGGTCTGGAGGTGGGAGGCGAAGACCTTGGCGATCACCGCCCGGGGGCCGTCGCCCTCCTGGATGTCCTCGTGGATGAGCGCCAGCGGGTTGGCCAGTTCGCGGGCCAGGGCGATCTTCAGCTCCTGGTACCCCTGGTAGCCCAGCCGCTGGCAGAGGCGCACCACGGTGGCTTCACTGGCCTGGGCCACCTCGGCCAGCGCGGTGACGGAGAGCCGGATGACCTCTTCGGGGTGGGTGCGGATGTAGTCCGCGACCCGGCGCTCGGTGGGGCGCATGGCGGCGGTGCTCCGCTCGATGCGCAGGAGGCAAGCGTTGCCCGGCGAGCGCGCGCGGACCGCCATGGGACACCCGTCGGATCGGCGTGGGGCTGTTCGACAGGGAAGGTTCGCAGGCGTTCGCGAAAATTCCTTCCAGTTTCCAGCCTGCGCTAACGAAGGTTTCTTTCAGCCCGGCGGGTCCCCCTCGGACCCGCCGGGGGCCGGCGGGACGGGAGGGCACGGTGGAGGCACAGGGAGGGACAGTCCAGGTGGTGGCCTCGCTGATGTGCGCCGACCTGACGGCGCTGGGCGCGGCGGTCCGTGCCCTGGAGGCGGCGGGAGTGGACGGTTTCCACGTCGACATCATGGACGGCCTGTTCGTCCCCAACATCGTCCTCGGGCCGCCGGTGGTGGCGGCCCTGCGCCCCCTGACCACCCGGCCCTTCGAAGCCCACCTGATGGTCCGGGACCCGCGGCCGCTCCTGCCCGCCCTCGCCCGGGCGGGCTGCGCGCTCTGCCTGGTGCACGTGGAGTCACGCGGGAGGTTGCGCCGGACGGTCGAGGCCGTCCGGGCCGCCGGCATGGCAGCGGGCGTGGCCCTCAACCCGCAGACGCCGCCCGCCCTCGTCGAGCCGGTCCTGGACCTGGTGAGCCGCGTCCTGGTCATGACCGTCCGGCCGGGGTTCGCCGGCCGGCCCATGGTGCCCGGCGCGGCCCGGCGCGTGGCTGCGGTGGCGGCCCTCCTCCGCCGCACCGGGTCGGGGGCGTTGGTGGAGGTGGACGGGAACGTCAATCCCCGCACCGTCGGCCCGCTGGTGGCGGCGGGGGCGCGCGTGCTGGTGGGGGGATCGACGGGCCTCTTCCTGCCCGACCAGCCTCTGGCCGTTTCGCTGGTGCGCCTGCGCGCGGCCGCCGCCCGGGCGCTCGCCGGAGGATGAGCGGCAGACTCCCGCCATCAGAACGTGACGCCGGCGATGAGGATGATGTTCGCGTAGGGGGTCTGCTCGCCGGTGCGCACGACGGCGCGCACCGCCGGGAGCTGGGCCTTGAACGCCTCGTGCGGGACGAAGGTCAGCGGCACCGCACCGAGCAGGCGGCGCACCGCCTCCAGCACGTGCGGGCTGCGCGTACCCATCTCTTCGGCGACCACGGCGCCCTCCACCGCCAGCTCGTGGAGCACCGCCTCAAGGGTCTGCAGGAAGGAGGGGACGCCGGCCACCAGGGCCAGGTCGACGCGCGTCACCGACGGGGGAATGGGGAGCCCGCTGTCGGCGATGACCAGGCGGTCGGTATGCCCCAGGCGGGCGATGACCGCCAGCAGCTCCGGGTGCAGGATGCCGCCTCGCTTCACGTCCCTCCCACCCCCGCCTGGGCCCCCTCCGTCCGCGCACGGGCGACCGCCTCGACCAGCGCGTGCGCCCGTGCCGTGATCTCCGCCCAGGCGCCGCGGGCCACCAGCGCCCGGTCCACCAGCGCCCCGCCCACCGCCACCGCCACCGCGCCCGCCCGGATGTAGGCCGGAGCGGACTCCACGTCCACCCCCCCGGAGGGGACGAGGCGCAGGTCGGGCAGCGGGGCCAGCAGGTCGCGCAGGTAGGCCGGCCCGCCGATGCGGGCGGGGAAGACCTTCACCAGGTCCGCCCCCGCGCGCCAGGCGGCCAGCACCTCGGTGGGGGAGAAGGCGCCCATCATCACCGGCACGCCGCGCTCCTGCGCGACCTCCACCACCTCCCAGGAGAGGGTGGGGGTGACCAGGAAGGCCGCGCCCGCCGCCACCGCCTCCCGGGCCTGCTGGCCGTCGGTGACGGTGCCCATCCCCACCAGCGCGCGCCCTTCCAGGCGGGCGCGCGCCGGTTCCAGCAGGGTGAGGGCCTGCGGGGTGGTACAGGTGAACTCGATGCCCCGCACCCCGCCGGCGGCGATCGCCTCGGCCAGGGGAAGCGCCCGGTCGGGGGCGTCCAGCCGCAGCACGGCAAACACACCACGCTCCAGCACATAGCCGAACGGGCTCAATTCCGCTCCCCCTCTCATGGGGCCACTTCCTCCTCGCGCCGGTGCACGAAGGCCTCCACCGCCTCCCGGGTCGGGAGGGCCGCGATGGCTCCCAGTCCTTGCGTGGTCAGTGCGCCCACCGCGTTGGCAAATCTGGCCGCCTCCTCCAGGTTTCGACCCCGCAGCCGCTCCACCACGAAGGCGGCGTCGAAGGCGTCCCCGGCACCGGTGGCGTCCACCGGCGTCACCGGCCACCCGGGTGCGTCCACCACCTCGCCCGTCGCCGTGCGCACGAGACAGCCCAGCGGGCCGCGTTTCAGCACGACGAGGTCCGGTCCGCAGGTGAGCAGCTGCTCCATGACGGTCTCCGGGGGCGCCCCGGGGAAGAGGTACTCGGCATCCTCGCTGCTCAGGAAGGCGATGTGGGCCCGCCTCAGGGCGGCGTCGACGATGTCGCGCAGCTCCGCCACCGGGTGCAGCCGGGGCCGCACGTTCAGGTCGTAGGTGACGGTCACTCCCAAGGCCCGGGCACGGGCCATCGCCTCGTCTGCGGCGGCGCGGGCCCCCTCGGAGATCGCCTGCGTGATGCCGCTCGTGTGGAAGCACCGCGCCTCCACCAGGTATGCGGGGTCGATATCCGCCGGGCGCAGGCGGCTGGCCGCCGATCCGGCCCGGTAGTAGGTGAAGGTGTGACGGCCGTCGCGGTCCAGCGCGATGAAGTAGATGCCGGTGGTCCCTCCCGGCTCGACGATCACCCCCCGGGTGTCGACGCCCTCCTGCCGCCACAGGGCCTGGCAGGCGCGGCCGAACTCGTCGTCGCCCACACGCGTGATGTAGCCTGCCCGCGCTCCCAGGCGGGCCGCGGCCACCGCGAAGTTGGCGGTGTCCCCGCCAAAGCCCCGCAGGAAGGTGCGGACCTCTCCCAGCGCGCCCCGCTCCAGGGCGACGAACTCCACCAGCGGTTCACCCAGGGCGACCACGTCAGGCACGTCACCGCGCTCCCTCTCGTCCCGCCGTCCACCCGAGCGCCCGGGAGATCGCCTGAGCTGCCTCGCGCACGCGCGGCCCCAGCTCGCGCCGCGCCCGCTCCAGCGTGATGCTCGTGGCCGCTCCCGACAGGCTCACCGCGCCGGCGACGCGGCCGCGGTGGTCGAGGACCGCCGCGCCCACGCAGCGGATCCCCTCCTCGTTCTCCACGTTGTCGATGGCGAAGCCGCGCGCGCGCACCTGGGCCAGCTCCTCCAGCAGGCGGGTCCGGTCGGTGATCGTGTTGGGTGTCCGGCGGGGCAGGCCGTGGCGGGCGATCACCGCCTCGACCACGTCCGGGGGCTGGAGGGCGAGCATGGCCTTCCCCAGCGCCGTGGAGTGGGCCGGCATGATCTTCCCCACGGCCGAGGCCATGCGCAGCGGGCCGGGCGACTCCAGCTTGTCGATGTAGACGACCTGGCCCTGCTCCAGCACCGCCAGGTGGACCGTCTCGCCGGTGGCGTCCCGCAACGCCTCCAGCACGGGGCGGCCCACCGCGCGCAGCTCGATCTGCTCCAGGCGCTGGGCGGCCAGCGAGAGGATTCGCGGGCCCAGCGTGAAGCCGCCGTCTGCGGAGACGGCGAACCCGTGCCGGGTGAGCGTCTCCAGGAGGCGGTAGACGGTGGGCCGGGGCAGGCCCACCTGCGCGCTGAGCTCGCGCACCTGCACCGGGCCGCCCGCCCGGGCCAGGGCCTCGAGCAGGGTGATCACGCGTTCGACCGACTGGACCGGCATCGCCTCCTCACCTCGTCCGCCGTCGAGCTGCCGCCGCGACCGTGCACCTCACCCCGCGCGACGGGCGCCGCGCGGGCTCCACCCGCGCCCGCCCGGCCTCATTCCAGGCTCAGCCCCCCGTCCACCAGCAGCGTCTGCCCCGTGACGAAATCGCCGCCCCGCACCAGGCCCAGGATGGCGGCGGCCACGTCCTCGGGGGTGGCGATGCGCCGCAGCGGGTAGCGGGCGGCAGCGCGCTCGACGGTCTCCGCATACGCCTCCCCAAAGTGGTCGCGCATCCACCCGGTGTCGGTGAAGGCCGGGGCCACAGCGTTCACGCGCACGCGCGGGGCCAGCGCCACCGCCAGCAGTCGGGTGAGGTGGACGAGCCCCGCCTTGGCCACGCCATAGGGGATGGAGGACATCGTGGCCGGGGCGAGCACGCCGGAGACCGAGGCGACGTTCACCACCACTCCGCCGGCCTCGGCCAGCAGCGGCGCCGCCGCCCGCGTGCAGCGGAAGGCGCCCAGCAGGTTGACGTCCAGGATCTCCTGCCAGACCTCGTCGGTGAGCGCTTCCAGGTCGGGGAGCGGGATCCAGCGCGTCGTGCCGGCGTTGTTCACCAGGACGTCGAGGCGGCCGAAGCGCCGCTCCACCTGGGCCACCATCGCCCGCACCGCGCCGTCATCCCGCACGTCCGCCTGCACCGCCAGCGCCTCCGCCCCGCGGGCGCGTACGGCCTCCACGGCCTCCGCCGCCGCGGATGCGGCCGACCGGTAGGTCACCACGACCCCTGCCGCCCCGGCGGCCGCCAGCGCCAGCGCCGTGGCGCGTCCGATGCCCGTGGCCGCGCCGGTGACCAGGGCCACCCGTCCCTCAAGCTCCACCGCTGCCCTCCTTAGTAGGGGGTCCGCCCGCTGCCGGTGCGGCCTCCACATCCAGCCTGGGCGGTGACGGCGCGGGGACGCCAGTCTCCGCAACCAGGCGGGTGAGCGTTGCTTTGTCCGCAGTGTGGACAGATCTCGTCATTTATGAGAATTAGCCGGAAGCGAGGCGGGTTCCTCTTTCCGGACCCGGTGGCTTCACCTGGGGCGCGCGCCCCGGGCGAAGACCGGGGAGCTACGCGAGCGGCCTCCCGTAGGTCTCGGCGAAGGCGATCTCGTGGAGCGGCAGGCGGTCCACGCGCCGCAGGATCGCCTCGGGGTCGCGCCCCGCGCGCGGGCGGGGCTGGCCCGGTGCCGGGAAGCCCATGGAGATGACGGTGGGGACGGTCAGGCCTTCGGGGACCTCCAGGAGACGCTGCACGCCCTCCGCGTCGGTGGGCGTGTTGGGACAGGTCCCCACACCCAGTGCCCAGGCGGCCACCATGAGGTTCTGCGCGGCGCGGCCCGCGTCGAAGAGCGCCCGCGGCTGGGTGAGCGTCAGGGCCACGCCGGCCGCCGCGCCGGCCAGGTTCTCCGGCCGGCTGAGCAGCGTGGCCAGCCGGGCCAGGCGCTCCCGGTCGCGCACGACGACGAAGCGCCACGGTTGTCGGTTGCGGCTGCTGCCGCTGGCCCGACCGGCCTCCAGGATGCGCCGCAGCAGGTCGTCCGGCAGCGGGCGGGGCGCGTAGCGTCGCACCTCGCGCTTGCTCACCACCGCCAGGTAGGCGTCCATGCAACATCCCTCCCCTGTGGTGGTCCTACGGGCCTCATCGCTTCCCCTCCTCATGAACGGGGGAAGGGAAGGCGCGAGCGCCCACCGGGTGGCCTACGCGGCGCTCAAGCACGAGTGCGAGAAGCGCGGGGACCGCTGGGTGAAGAAGGCACGGCGCGGGCCGTCCGACCCCCAGGCCGCCCACGGGCCGACCACCCGCCCCCGCTCCACCGACCGACCGCGTGCACCCACGGCCGGAGGCAAGGTGGCCCGGACTCCGTCTGAGGCCCGCCGCAAGGCGCGCCAGGCCCGGCGAGAGTCCGCCCGGACCCGACATGCCCGTCCCCGGTCCTCCGGCCGGCGGCAGCGGACGTAACACCGCGGAGGCGTGCCGCGCCCGGCACGCCTCCGCAGCGGTCCGGCCTCCTGCCCGTCAGGCCCCGATCAGGGGCTCGGGCTCGGGCTGGGGCCAGGCGAGCGCAGGCCCGGCACGGGCTGAGGTGCTGCCTTGGCCAACCCCTCGCGCAACCGGGCAGCCCAGAGGTCGGCCAGCGCCTGCTGGCTCATCCCGTTCAGGCGGGCGTGGTTGGCGTCCACGGTGATGATCAGCACCTCGCCGGCGAAGATGGCGGGCTGACCGGCGACCCGCCGGACCGTCACCGGCGGGGCCGTGCCTCGGGTGCGGCTGAGCGCCTCCACGATGCGCCGCCGCACCTGCACCAGCCGCTCCTGTACCGACATCCCGCCGGCCTCAGCGCGGATCCGCAGCACGATGACGCCCCCGACCACGACGTCCCCGGTCTCGCCCGGCACGGTGCCCGGCGGGGAGGCCGGGGCCGGGGACGGTGTCATGGCAGGGGTGGGGCTCGGCGCCGGTGTCGCCGGTGCCGCCGCAGCCACGCTCAGCCCCGCGCCGCTCACCAGCTCCAGCCCGCTCACCAGCCCCAGAAGACAGCACAGCACGGATGTGCGCATCCTCATCGATGCCCTCCAGACCAGCGCATGGATGTCCCTGGGGTGGAGGTTTACCCGATGTGGCAACTTTCAAACATTGAAGGCTCCAGGGCGCGGGCGGCTCCGGAACGGCGCGGGGACGGTCAGTCCGCCGCCCTCGTTGCCCCACCCCGGTCAGGGCAGCGGCTCAGAGCAACCACCAGAGCAGCAGGATGAGCAGGATCAGGCCTACGGGGATGTAGATCATCGTCGCCTCCTTCCGGCGCGCGCTCAGCGAAAGATCAGCCACAGGATGAGGATCAGGAGGATCAGGGAGCCGATGCCGATGTACATGACGCCGCCCCTCTCCAGGGTGGGATTGGAAGGATTGTTCCACCCGCACGGGCGGATGAAACCCGGCACCGCCACGGAGGGACCGCGACAGTGCGGGGCACCTGACCCCTGGAACGCGGCCGCGTCAGCGCACCTCGAACATCACTGTGTCCGAGACCCAGGGAGCGTAGGGGACGTGGTCGCCGTGCGCCCAGACGAGGATGAGCGTGTGCAGGCCCGGGGAGAGGTTCGGCGTGACGAACGCCGTCTCGGCCGTATGCCAGATGCCGTCCACCCCTTTGGGGATCGGCCGGCCGGCGTGCTCCGGCACCTTGTCCAGGTAGAGGTGGAAGTGCCCGGTGGCCGCATCGTGCGTCTCGTCGGCCGGGACCAGGCGGGCGCCCGTGACCCGCATGACCACCCGCACCGGTCCGCGCCGCAGGATCGCCCCCTCGGCCGGGGCGAGCAGCCGCACGGTGGGCCGTCGCAGCGGTTGGGCGTCCGTTCGCGGACCGGGGCGTCCGGCCGCCAGCACGAGGAGCATGCCGACCAGGAGTGTGGCTGTCCGTCCAGCGGTGCGCACCGTCCTCACCTCCCGTCGGGTCGCGGGGCACGGGGCGAGCGCTGCGCACCGCCGCCGCGTCTGCTGACGTAGGCCCTGTGGTCCCCAGGTTCTGCGGGCCGGCGGCGCGTTCCCCCTCCGTCGCCTCCAGTAGACCTTGAAGAGGAAGAAACATCCGCCGAGACCAGGAGCAGGGGGGATCGGGGACGAATGCCCCGGCGGGGCCTCCCCATGGCGTCTTCGTTGACCCCGCGCATCAGCCTCCGGACGAGGCTGTTCCTCCTCCTCTCCGGCGTCGTCGTGACCATGACCGTCCTCTTCGTCTCCCTGGGGCTGCGGTTCTACGCCCACGAGGTGCAGGGGGAACTCGAGGTCCGCGCCCGCTCGCTGGCCTCGCTGCTGGCGGAGAGCGTGGCCGGCTCCTTCTACGATCCGGGCCGGTTCGACCGGATGCGTACCTACCTGGAGAACGTGCGGGCCACCCCCGAGGTCGTCTACGCCTACGTCTTCGACCGCGAGGGCCGGATCCTGGCCGACGGCACGCGCGAGAACCCGCACTTTCGACAGGTCCCGGCGGACCCGTTCCACGGTCCGGCCGTGCGCAGCCCGACCGCGCTGCTGCAGTACCGCGACTCCAGGTTCACCGCCCCGGGGAACGTGCTGGACGCCGCCCAGCCCTTCTTCGACACGGAACGGGAGCGCCTGGGCGGTGTGCGGATCGGGTTCACCCTCACCTCGGTGCAGCGGGAGATCGCCCGGGCCCGCCTCGCCGGCCTGGCGCTCGGCGGGCTCTTCGTCCTGGGGGGGATGGCGCTCTCAGCCTGGACGAGCGCGCGCCTGGTGCGTCCCGTGGCCGACCTCGTGCGCGGCACCCGGCTGGTGGCCGGCGGTCAGCTGGCCGTGACCATCCCCGTCACCACGCGCGACGAGCTGGGCGTGCTCGCGGACTCGTTCAACCGGATGGCGGCGGCCCTCGGGGAGCAACAGGCGGCCATCGAGCGCAAGGTTGGCGAGCAGCGCGCCCTCTACGAGATCGGGCAGGAGATCATCGCCCAGGTGGCGCTGCAGCCGACGCTGCGCCTCATCGTCGACCGGACCCGCACCCTGCTCGACGCCGACATGGCCGCGCTGGCGCTGCGCGAGGACGGCCAGGACCTCTTCGCCATGCGGGCCGTGGCCGGCGAGGGGAGCGAGGCGCTGGCGGCGGTGCGCTTCCGGCCCGGGGAGGGCCTGGGCGGCCGGGTGGCACGGACGGGGCGCCCGCTAATCGTCGGCGACTACCCGACGGAGGTGCCGGACAGTCCTTTCCTGCCGCTGGTCCGCGGCATCGGCGCGCGCTCCCACGTCGCCGTGCCGCTCACCGTGCAGGGGAGCGTGACGGGCGTCCTCTACGTGGTCAGCCGGGCGCCGCACAAGTTCGGCGAGGTCGACCGGCAGCTGCTCACCGTCCTGGCCGATCAGGCCGCCATCGCCATCGAGCACGCCCGGCTCTTCGAGGACACCCGCCGCTACGCCCGCGAGCTGGAGGGCAAGGTGGCGGAGCGCACCCGGGCGCTGCAGGAGGCCAACCGCCAGCTCGAGGAGAAGAACCGCGAGCTGGAGGTGGCCAACCGCCACAAGTCCCAGTTCCTGGCCAACATGAGCCACGAGCTGCGCACCCCGCTCAACGCCATCCTGGGGTACACGGAGCTCGTCCTCGACGAGATCTACGGGCCGGTGCCCGAGCGGCTGCGGGAGGTGCTGGCACGCGTCCAGCAGAACGGCCGCCACCTCCTCCGCCTGATCAACGACGTCCTCGACCTCTCCAAGATCGAGGCCGGCGAGCTGCGCCTGAGCCTCGCCGACTACTCCTTGGCCGACGTGGTGCAGAGCGCCGTCACGGCGGTGGAGCCCCTGGCCGCGGAGAAAGGGCTGGGGCTGCGGGCGGTCGTCCCCGAGGGGCTGCCCCGGGGGCGCGGGGACGAGCGGCGCCTCCTGCAGGTCCTGCTGAACCTCGTGGGCAACGCCGTGAAGTTCACCCCGGCGGGCGAGGTGCGCGTGGCCGTGCGCGTCGTCGGGGACGCCTTGGAGGTGTCCGTCAGCGACACCGGTCCGGGGATTCCGGAGGGCGAGCAGGAGCGCATTTTCGAGGAGTTCCACCAGGTAGACAGCTCGAGCACCCGGCAGGCCGGGGGGACCGGGCTGGGGCTGGCCATTGCGCGACGGATCGTCGCGCTGCACGGCGGGCGCCTCGGGGTGCGCTCGCAACCCGGGCAGGGCTCGACCTTCTGGGTCCTGCTCCCCATCCGTGTGGAGGGGTAACGGTGGCCGCGTCCGCCCGACGCATTCTCGTCGTCGAGGACCAGGAGGACAACCGTCGCATCCTCCGGGACCTGCTCACGAGCGCGGGCTACGAGGTCCTGGAGGCGACGACGGGGGAAGACGGGGTGACCGCCGCCGCGCGCTACCGGCCCGACCTGATCCTCATGGACATCCAGCTCCCGGTGCTAGATGGCTACGGGGCCACCCGGCGCATCAAGGCCGCGCCGGAGCTGGCCCACATCCCCATCATCGCCGTGACCTCGTACGCGCTGAGCGGGGACGACGCCCGCGCCTTCGAGGCCGGGTGCGACGGCTACATCGCCAAGCCGTACAACCCCCGGGAGCTCCTGGCGCTCGTCCGCCGGCACCTGCCCCCCAAGGCGTGAGGGCCACCGCACCCGTGCCCGGCACGGACCGTCGGATCGAGCGGGCCCCTGAGCCCGTGAGCCGTCCGGAACGATGAACCAGCCGCCGGTCATCCTCATCGCCGACGACAACCCCGCCAACCTGGAGATCCTGGGGACACGGCTGGCGGCGAGCGGCTACCGCATCCTCACGGCGGCCGACGGCGAGCAGGCGCTGGCCGCGGCCCGCCAGCACGCCCCGGACCTGCTGCTCCTGGACGTCATGATGCCGCGCCTCGACGGCCTGGAGGTGTGCCGCCGCCTCAAGGCCGACCCCGCCCGGCCGTTCCTGCCGGTCATCCTGGTCACGGCGCGGGGCGACCCGCAGGACGTCGTGGCCGGCCTGGACGCGGGTGCCGACGAGTACCTGACCAAGCCGGTCGACCACAGCGCCCTGGTGGCACGGGTGCGCTCGATGCTGCGGATCAAGGCTCTCCACGACACCGTGCAGGAGCAGGCGGCCCGGCTGGAGGCGCAGGCCCGGCAGCTCGAGGCCTGGAACCAGCAGCTGGAGCGGCGCGTCGCCGAGCAGCTCGCGCAGCTGGAGCGCGTCGGCCGCCTGCGTCGCTTCCTCTCGCCCCAGCTGGCCGAACTGGTGGTCTCCGCCGGGGAGGAGCGCCTCCTGGAGAGCCACCGCCGGGAGATCACGGCCGTGTTCTGCGACCTGCGGGGCTTCACCGCCTTCGCCGAGACGGCGGAGCCGGAAGAGGTGTTGGGCCTCTTGCGCGAGTACCACGGTGCCGTCGGGGAGGTGGTCTTCGCCTTCGGCGGCACGCTGGAGCGGTTCGTCGGGGACGGGATCCTGGTCTTCTTCAACGACCCGGTGCCGGTGAGCGATCCGGCGCTGCGGGCGGTGCGCATGGCGGTGGCCATGCGCGAGCGGGTCCAGCAGCTGCTGGAGGCGTGGCGGCGGCGCGGGCATGCGCTGGGGTTCGGCGTGGGCATCGCCGAGGGCTTCGCCACCCTGGGCGCGGTGGGGGCCTCGTGGCGGATGGACTACACCGCGATCGGCACCGTGACCAACCTGGCTTCGCGCCTGTGCGACGAGGCCGCCCCCGGCCAGATCCTGGTCAGCCAGCGGGTCTTGGCCGACGTCGAGACGGCGGTGGAGGCCGAGCCCCTCGGACCGCTCGTCCTCAAGGGCTTCTCCCGGCCGGTGCCGGCTTACAACGTCCGCGCGTTGCGCACCGAGGCCGCGCAGGAGTGACCGCCCGACTTCACGCCTCGGGCGGTCGTGCCGCCGATCCCAGCGTGGCGAACTGCTCCTCCTCCGTGGACCCGCGCAGCGCCAGCGTCGAGGCCCGCCCGGACGAGATCACCAGCGCCACCTGGTCGAAGTAGCCGGTGCCGACCTCGCGCTGGTGCCGCGTGGCCGTGTACCCCAGCCGTTCCAGCTCGAACTCGCGCTCCTGCCATCGGACGTAGGCCGGCATGCCCTCCGCGGCGAAGGCGTGGGCCAGCTCGAACATCGACGCCGCGGCCGTGTGGAAGCCCGCCAGCGTCACGAACTGGAACCGGTAGCCCATCGCCGCCAGCTCGCGCTGGAAGCGGGCGACGGTCCGCTCGTCGAGGTGGCGCCGCCAGTTGAAGGACGGGGAGCAGTTGTAGGCGAGCAGCTTGCCGGGGAACGCCCGGTGCACCGCCTCGGCGAAGCGCCGCGCCTCCGTCAGGTCGGGCCGGGCGGTCTCGCACCAGAGCAGGTCGGCATAGGGCGCGTAGGCCAGCGCCCGGGCGATGGCGGCCTCCAGCCCCGCCCGCACCACGTGGTAGCCCTCGGGAGTGCGCTCGCCCGTGGTGAAGGCCCGGTCGCGCGGGTCGACGTCGCTCGTGAGGAAGGTGGCGGAGAGGGCATCGGTCCGCGCCATCAGGACGGTGGGCACCCCGGCCACGTCGGCGGCCAGTCGCGCGGCCGTGAGCGTGCGGATGAAGTGCGCGGTCGGCACCAGGACCTTGCCCCCCAGGTGGCCGCACTTCTTCTCTGAGGCCAGCTGGTCTTCGAAGTGGACGCCGGCTGCGCCGGCCTCGATGAGCGCCCGCGTGAGCTCATAGGCGTTGAGCGGTCCGCCAAAGCCGGCCTCCGCGTCAGCCATGACGGGGACCAGCCAGTCCCGCTCTTCCCGCCCCTCCGCCCAGTCGACCTGGTCGGCGCGGCGCAGGGCGTTGGTGATCCGCCGTACGGCCGCCGGGGCGCTGTTGGCGGGGTAGAGACTCTGGTCGGGGTACACCTGCTCGCCCAGGTTCCCATCCGCGGCCACCTGCCAGCCGCTCAGGTAGATGGCGGGGAGCCCCGCCTTCACCATCTGCACCGCCTGGGTGGCCGTCAGAGCGCCCAATGCCGGCACGTAGGGACGGGTGGTCAGCAGGTGCCACAGGCGCTCGGCCGCCAGGCGCGCCCAGGTGTGGTCGATGCGGATCGAGCCGCGCAGGCGCACAACGTCCTCGGCGGTGTAGTCCCGCCGGATGCCCTGCCAGCGCGGAGCGGAGGCCCACTCCCGGGCGAGGTCGGCAGCCTCACCCCGGCGGCGGTCAGAGACCGCGTCGTGCGTCATGAGCCGTCCCTCCCCGCCCCGTTGAGCTGCAGGTGCCCCGCCCACACCCTGTCCGAGGGGCTCCAGGCGGGCCGGCTCGGGGTGCGGCGGCTCCAGGCCGTGCCGTCCGCCGCAGGGGCCGACCCGGCGCACCGGCTGCAGAAGGTGGTGGCCTCAGGGGTGAAGGCACAGCGCGGACAGCAGGGCGCCCCGCAAACCTGGCAGCTCCACTCCTCCAGCCGGGAGGCCAGGACCCCGCCGCAGGGGCAGGTCCGACCCCGGCTCCTCCCGGTCGCCTCGACACGGGTGCGCATGGCCCTTCCTCCTCGCGCCTGTGGTGGCTTGCATCCTAGGCGACCGGTGCTTCATAGTGGAAGACGATTTCTTCTATGCATGCTATAGAGGTTGTCTATCATGATCGACCTGCCCCAGGTTGAGGCCTTCGTCGCCGTGGCCACCTACGGGAGCTTTGCCAAAGCCGCCGAGTCCCTCTTCCTCACCCAGCCGTCGGTGAGCGCGCGGATCCAGCGGCTGGAGCGGGCCCTGGGCCAGCCCCTCTTCGAGCGGACGGGCCGCGGCGCGCGTCTGACCCGCGCCGGGAGCATCTTCCTGCCGGTGGCCGAGCGGCTCCTCAAGACCGCGGCCGAAGGGCGGCAGGCGGTGGAGGCGGCGCGGTCACGCGAAGGCGGGCTGGTGACCATCGCCGCCGCCCTCTCGGTGGCCACGTACCTCCTGCCGGAGATCGTCAAGGGGTTCCGCGTGGAGCACCCTGCCGTGCGTGTGGCCATCCGCTCGGGCCACTCCCGGGACGTCCTGCGCATGGTGCTGGACGAGGAGGCGGAGATCGGTCTGGCACGCGGGCTGGCCCACCCTGCCGTGCACACCGTCCGTCTGGGGCGCGACGAGATCGTCCTGGTGGCGCCCCCCGAGCACCCGCTGGCCCACCGGCGGGAGGTGCGCCTGGCCGAGGCGGCGGCCCAGCCCCTGGTGCTCTTCGACCGGGGGAGCAGCGACTGGGTCCTCATCACCGGCTTCTTCCGCCGCGGCGGCCTCCTCCCCAACACGGTGCTGGAGCTGGAGGGCATCGAGGCGGCCAAGAAGATGGTCGAGAAGGGCATCGGCATCGCCATGCTGCCCCAGCTGGCCATCCGCGAGGAGCTGCGGACGGGGCGTCTGGTCCAGGTGCGGATCAGTGATGCGCGGCCGCTGACCCGGCCGGTCGACCTGGTCTACCGCCGGGAGGGCATGCTCAGCGAAGCGGCACGGGCGTTCAAGGACCACGTCCAGCGCGCCTTCCCGGCACTCGAGCGCCGGCGGCGCCGGGTCCTTCGTAGAGCGTGAAGGTCTGCCCCGGCCCGGCGTGAAGGCCTGAGCCGGAGCAGGTGCCGCCGGGAGGCGGCGACTAGCCCCGCCGGAGCTCCACCTGCGTCTGTACCGCCATCGGTTTGAGCAGTGCCAGGTAGACCGGGCAGCGCTCCAGCCACGCCTGGATGAGGCTGCGGACC
>JAVHLY010000009.1 GCA_031081585.1 Armatimonadota bacterium | reverse complement strand
CTAGGCGTCACACGAGGCGGACCAGCACCTCCCGCGTGCGCGGGCCGTCCAGCTCGGCCAGGAAGAGGCGCTGCCAGGTCCCCAGGTGCAGCCGGCCACCCGCCACCGGCACCAGGAGGGACGGGCCGAGCAGCACCGCGCGCAGGTGGGCGTCGGCATTGCGGTCGACGCGGTTGTGCGCGTAGGCGCCCTGGCGCGGCGCCACCCGCTCGAGCCAGGCCACCAGGTCCTGCTGGAGGCCCGGTTCCCCTTCGTTCACGAGCAGCGCCGCGGTGGTGTGCGGGGCGAAGAGCGCGAGCGCCCCCTCCGCCTCTGCCGGCAGCGCGGCCTCGACGGTCTCGGTGATGTCGACCAGGTCGACGCGGGCCCGGCTGCGCACGCGCAGCGCGGTCCAGCCCGAGGGGGCGGCCGACCGGGGGCTAGCCACGGACCGGGAACCGGACGCGGCCCCTAGACACGGACCGGCGGGGCGATCTCCACCATGCGGTCGAGCACCATCGTGGCCAGGCGCATGGCCCGCAGGCCGTCCGCCCCGCTCACCAGCGGCTGGGCCTCCCCCCGCACGCAGGCCAGGAAGTGGTTCAGCTCCAGCCGCAGCGTCTCCTGCGCCTCCACCTTGATGCGCTGCGTCTCGCCGCGGTCGTGGCGCACGGTGAGGGTCTGGTGGAGGAAGTCCAGATGGACGGCGCGGTCGGCCATGGTCACCTCCAGGTCGACCGCCTTGGTGGCCGCCACCCGGCTGGCCGTGAGGGTGACGAGACAGCCGGTGTTCAGCCGCAGCTGGGCGACGGCCAGGTCCTCGTGGGAGTTGTGCACGCGGACGCCGATGGCGTGGATCTCCTCGATCCGCCCAGGGACGAGCGCCTGGACGATGTCGATGTCGTGGATCATCAGGTCCATGACCACGCCCACGTCCATCGTCCGGGTGACGTCGTAGGGGCGGACGCGCCGCACCTGCACCGCCAGCGGCGCCCGCACCAGCGGGAAGAGGCGCTGCACCGCCGGCTTGAAGCGCTCGATGTGCCCCACCAGCAGGACCCGGTCCCGCGCGCCCGCCAGGGCGGTGAGCGCCTCCGCCTCATCCAGCGTGGTGGTCATCGGCTTCTCCACCAGGACGTGGGCCCCGGCCTCGAGAAAGTCGCGGGCCACCGCGTAGTGCAGGGCCGTGGGGACGGCGATGACCGCCGCGTCCACCGCGCCGAGCAGGTCGCGGTGGTCGAGGTAGCCCCGGGTGCCGTAGCGGTGCGCCAGGGCGCGCGCCGTGGCGGCCTTGCGGTCCACCACCCCGACGAGGTCGGCCCCCGGGAGCGAGGCCAGGGCGCGCACGTGGTGCTGCCCCCACTGCCCCAGGCCGACCACGGCGACGCGGACCCGGTCCCTCATGTCGGGCGGTAGGCCGACACCACGTCGACGATGCGCCGCAGGTCCTGCGGGGCGAGCCCGGGGTGGACGGGGAGCGAGAGGACCTCCCGGGTGAGGCGCTCGGCGACGGGGAAGTGCCCGTCGAACCCCAGCCGCCGGTAGGCCGGCGTGTGCGGAATGAGCACCGGGTAGAAGACCTTGTGCCCGATCCCCTCCCGCGCCAGGTAGCGGGCGAAGGCATCGCGCCCCTCGACGCGCACGGTGTACTGGTTGTAGACGTGGTGGGCGCCGGGCGGCTCCGCGGGCGGGCGGAGCCACGCCAGGTCCCGGAACGCCTCGGTGAGGACCGCGGCGTTGGCCCGCCGTACGGCGTTGTGGCGCTCCAGGCGGGCCAGCTGCGGCAGCCCCATGGCGGCGGCGATGTCCGTCATGCGGAAGTTGTAGCCGACGATGTCGTAGCGGTACTCGGCGTCGCCCCGCGGGTCGACCAGCAGGCGGGCCACGCGGGCCACCTCCGGGTCGGCCGTGACCACCATGCCCCCCTCGCCCGTGGTCATATTCTTCGTCGGGTAGAAGCTGAAGATCGCCGCGTGCCCGAAGGTGCCGACCTTCCGGCCGCGCCAGGCGGCGCCGTGCGCCTGGGCGCAGTCCTCGATGAGGAGGAGACGGTGGCGCTCCGCCAGCGCGCCCAGCGCGTCCATGTCCGCCGGCAGCCCGTAGAGGTGGACCACCAGGAGGGCGCGGATGCCGCCGCGCCGGACCACGGCCTCGACCGCATCCGGGTCGAGGTTGTACGTGCGCGGGTCGACGTCGGCGAAGACGGGCTCGGCCCCCACGTGCAGCACGGCGTGGCTGGTGGCGGCGAAGCTGAAGGGCGTGGTGACGACACGGTCCCCCCGGCCGATGCCCAGCGCCTGAAGGGCCACCTGGAGGGCGGCGGTCCCCGAGGAGGTGGCGACCGCGTACGGCACGCCCAGGTAGGCGGCGAAGGCCTCCTCGAACTCCCGGACGACGCGGTCGGCGACCAGGATGCCGGAGTCCAGGACCTGGAGGATGCGCTCGCGTTCCTCGTGGCCGATGAGGGGTCGGGCGAGGGGGATGGTAACGGCCATGCGCATGGGCACTATCTTATAATCTCCGTTCTCGCCGGACAATTTTCTCGGCTGGTCGGGGTGGCAGGCGGCGCGCGACACGACCGGCCCCGCGCACGACCGGTCGCACCGCGGGGAAACCGGCGCAGACGGCGACGGGGCCGCGCCGGGGGGTGGACGCGGCCCCGCTGACCTCGGCCTCCGACCCGCTGGGGGCTTACTGGACCACGACGCGGCGGCCGGCGACGAGCAGCCAGATCACGAAGAGGACGAGCAACCAGACCAGGACGTCCTGCCCGGACTCGTTGTCGAGGTAGCGGCCGACCACGTGACGGATGTAAGTCTGGAGCCAGGTGACCATCGCTGCACCTCCTGTACCGTAGAGTCCCCCGCTGTTTTTCCCGTCCCCGACCACGCTCTTCCCGCCCCCGGCGGCACGCCGACGACGCACTCCGGGCCCCGACCGGGCGGCGCGCGCCCGGCGACGGGGATCAGGCCCGGGCCGGTGGGGCCTCCAGCCGGGCCTTCAAGGCCGCCAGCATCGCCTCGATGTTCTTGCGCATCAACGTGCGCAGCAGCGTGCTGAGCAACGGACCCGCCAGCGGCAGGTCAATCTCGAAGTCAACCATCACGGAGGTGCGGGTCCCCTCCCCCGCGGGCTCGAACCGCCAGACGCCGGCGTAGTGGGCGAAGTCCCCCTCCCGCTGGCGGAAGTGACAGGTGTGGGAAGCGTGGTCCCAGTGGTCCTCCTCCACCCAGCGGACCTTGCGCCCCTGCACCACGCCCACCCAGCGGGTCACCGTGCGGTCGTCGGTCCGCTCCAGGACCTCGACGCTCTCCAGGTCGGGCATGAACTCCGGGAACTCCTCCACCGCCCGGGCCTGCCGGTAGACCTCCTCCAGCGGGGCGGCAATCAGCGTCGTGGCTTCCACGCGGGCCATGGCTCTCCTCCCTCCCCCGCGCCGTTCGTGCCTGCGCCCGGCGCCGCGCCCGCGCCGGGGTGAGCGATGCGCCGGGCCACCGTGATGAACCCCGTGTGCGCCACCATGCGGTGGGCCGGGCGCACGCTCGGTCCCTCGACGTTCCAGCCGCGCAGGAGCACCTCCACCGTCTCCACCCCGACGAAGGCGCCGGTGGCCCGCAGCGCCTCCACCGTCTGCTGCACCTGGGGCACGGTGGGGACGTAGGAGAGCCAGATCCCGCCGGGGCGCAACGCCTGGGCGGCGTGGCCGGCCACCCGCCACGGCTCGGGCAGGTCGAGCACCACCCGGTCCGCCGGCGCGTCGGGGATCCCAGCGGTGATGTCGTGCTCCCGCAGCACCAGCGCGGGCGTGGGCCCGAGGAAGCGGGCGATGTTGCGCGCCGCCTGCCGGGCGAAGTCGGGGCGCACCTCGTAGGAGGCCACCCGCCCCGTCGGGCCGACCGCCCGCAGCAGGGCCATGGTCAGCGCCCCCGACCCCGTGCCGGCCTCCACCACCCGGGCCCCCGGGTAGAGGTCGCCCCACACCAGGATGACCCCCAGGTCCTTCGGGTAGATCACCGTGGCCGCGCGGGGCATCTCCAGGACGAACTCCGCCAGGGTGGGCCGCAGCACCCGCACCCGCTCCCCCAGCGAGGTCTCCACCAGGACGCCCTCCTCGCGCCCGAGCAGGGCGTCGTGGGGGATGCGCCCGCCGCGCAGGTCGTGGACGCGCCCGGGGGTCAGCGTGATGAGATACCGGCGCCCCTTGCGGTCCACCAGGAGGACAGGCTCGCCGGGCTGCAGCGGCCCGCCCGGCCGGAGGCCGCCCGGGGCCTCCGCCTGGCCCGGGGAGGCGGCGCCGCCCGCCGGCCCGGTCAGGCCGCCACTCCCCGCGGCTTCACGTGCCGGCGCACCCACTCGACGATGGTGCCGAGCGGCGTCCCGGGCGTGAAGATCTCGGCGATGCCGGCCGCCTTCAGGGCGGGGATGTCCTCCTCGGGGATGATCCCGCCGGCGAAGACGACGATGTCGTCCGCCCCGCGGGCCCGCAGGAGCTCCAGGATGCGCGGGAAGAGGGTGTTGTGGGCCCCGGAGAGGATGGAGAGCCCGATGGCGTCCACGTCCTCCTGGATGGCCGCGTTCACGATCATCTCCGGGGTCTGGTGCAGTCCGGTGTAGATGACCTCGAAGCCGGCGTCGCGCAGGGCGCGCGCCACCACCTTGACCCCGCGGTCGTGCCCGTCGAGGCCGGGTTTGGCCACCAGGATGCGGATCTTGGACTCCGCCGGCATCGGGCTGTCAGCACTCCGGTCGTGCCCGTCCCCAGTATACCGGCGGGCGCCGGCGGCATTGAAGCCGCGCCGCCGGACGCTGCCCTCAGATGATCGCCGGCTCGCGGTACTCCCCGTAGACCGCCCGGAAGACGTCGCAGATCTCCCCCACCGTGGCGTAGGCCTTCACGGCGTCGAGGATCGGGTACATCGTGTTGTCCCCCCGACGGGCGGCCTCCCGCAGGCGGTGGAGGGCCTCGGCCACGCGCGCCGGGTCCCGCTCGGCGCGCACGCGGCGCAGCCGCTCCACCTGGCGGCGCTCCACCTCCGGGTCGATGCGCAGGATGGGGATGGGGCGCGGCGTCTCGTCGACGAAGGCGTTCACCCCCACGATGATCTTCTCACCGCGCTCGAGCTGCTGCTGGTAGCGGTAGGCGGCCTCGGCGATCTCCCGCTGCGGGTAGCCGGCCTCCACGGCCGCCACCATACCCCCCAGCGCGTCGATGCGCTCGATGTAGGCCCAGGCCTGCCGCTCCAGCTCCCGGGTGAGGGCCTCGACGTAGTAGGCGCCGCCCAGCGGGTCGACGGTGTCAGCCACCCCGGTCTCGTAGGCGATGATCTGCTGCGTGCGCAGCGCCACCGTCACCGCCTCCTCGGTGGGGAGGGCGTAGGTCTCGTCCATGGAGTTGGTGTGCAGCGACTGCGTCCCGCCCAGCACCGCCGCCAGGGCCTGCAGGGCCACGCGCACGATGTTGTTCAGGGGCTGCTGGGCGGTGAGGCTCACGCCGGCGGTCTGGGTGTGGAAGCGCAGCCACCAGGCGCGCGGGTTGCGGGCCCCGAAGCGCTCGCGCATGATCCGCGCCCACATCCGCCGCGCCGCGCGGAACTTGGCGATCTCCTCGAAGAAGTCGATGTGGCAGTCGAAGAAGAAGGACAGGCGCGGGGCGAAGGCGTCCACGTCCAGCCCGGCGTCGATCCCCGCCTGGACGTAGGCGATGCCGTCGGCCAGGGTGAAGGCCAGTTCCTGGGCGGCGGTGGCCCCGGCTTCCCGGATGTGGTAGCCGCTGATGGAGATGACGTTCCACCGCGGCAGCTCCCGCGCCCCGAAGACCAGCATGTCCTGCACGAGCTTCATGCTGGCCCGCGGAGGGACGATCCACTCCTTCTGGGCGATGAACTCCTTGAGGATGTCGGTCTGGGTGGTGCCGCCCAGGCGCTCCCGCGGGATGCCCCGCCGGTCCGCCACGGCCACGTACATGGCCAGGAGCACGTTGGCCGGGGCGTTGATGGTCATCGAGGTGGTGATCTCGTCGAGGGGGATGCCCTCGAAGAGCACCTCCATGTCGGCCAGCGAGGAGACGGCCACCCCCTCCCGCCCCACTTCGCCCTGTGCCCGCGGGTGGTCGGCGTCGTAGCCCATGAGCGTGGGCATGTCGAAGGCCACCGAGAGCCCGGTCTGGCCGAGCCGCAGCAGGTAGTGGAAGCGGCGGTTCGACTCCTCGGGCGTGCCGAAGCCGGCGAACTGCCGCATTGTCCACAGGCGTCCGCGGTACATCGTCGGGTGGATGCCGCGGGTGAAGGGGTACTCCCCCGGGAAGCCCAGGTCGCGCAGGTAGTCGAGGTCGGCCACGTCCGCCGGCGTGTAGAGGCGCCCGACCTCCACGTCCGAGATCGTGGAGAAGCGCTCCCGCCGTTCGGGACGCGCCGCCAGGGCCTCCCGCAGGGTCGTCGCCTCCCAGCGGCGACGCTCCGCCTCCAGGCGTGCCAGCGCCTCCGGGTCCATCGGTGCTACGCCTCCCTCGTCTGCCTCGCTCATGCCCCGTGCCGGGGACCCGTCACGGCCCCGCCTGCTTCCGCCGCCGCACCGCCGCGGTCAGGCGGGGGACGATCTCGAAGAGGTCCCCCACCACGCCCAGGTCGGCCACCTGGAAGATGGGCGCCTGCGGGTCCTTGTTGATGGCGATGATGTGCTTGCTGCCGGACATCCCGGCCAGGTGCTGGGGGGCGCCCGAGATCCCCACAGCCAGGTAGACCTGCGGGGCCACGGTCTTGCCGGTCTGCCCGATCTCGTAGTCGTGCGGCACCCACCCCGAGTCCACCGGCGGCCGCGACGAGCCCACCGCCCCGCCCAGCGCGCGGGCCAGCTCCTCGAGCAGGGCGAAGTGCTCGGGGCCGCGCAGGCCCCGGCCGCCGGAGACGACGATGTCCGCCTCGGTGAGCGGCACCGTCTCCCGCTCCAGCGCCCGCACCTCGCGCACGCGCGCCCGGCTCCCCACCTCGGGCGGGACGGGGACGCGCCGCACCTCCGCGCGCCGGTCGCGCCGGGGCGGGACGGGGAAGACCCCCGGCAGGACCACGGCGATGTGCAGCCGGCCGGGGAGCAGCCGCACCGTGCCGATGGCCTTGCGCGTGTACATCGGACGGATGGCCACGAGCGCCCCGTCCTCCCGCGCCAGCGTCTGGCAGTCGGTAACGATGGCCGCCCCGGCGCGCACGGCCAGGCGCGGCGCCAGGTCGCGTCCCTGGGCCGTCGAGCCGATGAGCAACACCTCCGGCCGCTCCTGGGCCAGGAGGGGGAGGAGGGCCGCCGTGTAGGCCTCCGCCGTGTAGGCGGCCAGCGCCGGGGCCGCGAGCACGAGCACCTCGTCGGCCCCGTAGGCGCCCAGCGCTTCGGCGTCCACGCCCCCCTCGCCGCCCACCAGCACCGCCGCCACACGCCCCTGGCCGGCCAGCTCGCGGGCCTTGCCCAGCAGCTCGTAGGTGAGGCGGCGCACGGCGCCGTCCTCGCGGGCCACCAGGACCCAGATCCCCCCGGCCATCACAGCACCTTCGCCGTCTCGGCCAGGTAGCGCACGATGGCCTCGACCGCCGCGTCCGGGTCCTGGCCGTCCACCCGCTGCCCCGGCGGGCGCGCCGGCGGGGGCGCCAGGCGCTCCAGCACGGCACCCGGCGTGCCCAGCGCCTCGGGGTCGATCCCCGCCGCCTCCAGGGTGAGCACGGGGATCTCCTTGCGCTTGGCCTTCATGATGCCCGGCAGCGACGGGTAGCGCGGCTCGTTGAGGTTGCGCTCCACGGTGAGCAGCGCCGGCAGCGGCAGCTCCAGGACCTCGACGGCCCCCTCCAGCTCCCGGTGAACCAGGGCATGGGTGGCGTCCTCGGCCACCTCGAGCCGGCTCACCGCCGTGGCCTGCGGCAGGTCCAGCAGCGCCGCCAGCGCCGGTCCCACCAGGGCGGCGTTGTCGTCGGTGCTGAGCTTGCCGCAGATCACCAGGTCGGGCCGGCGGGGGGCGATGACGGCGGCCAGCACGCGCGCTACCTGGAGGTGGTCGGCCCGGGCCAGACGCGGGTCGCTCACCAGGACGGCCTCGTCGGCGCCCATGGCCAGCCCCTGGCGCAGCGCCTCCCGCGCCCGCTCCGGCCCGACGCTGACCAGGGTCACCGTCCCCCCGAACCGCTCGCGCAGCTGCAGGGCGGCCTCGGTGGCGTGCTCGTCGTAGTAGTTCATCACCAGGTTCACTCCGGTCTCGTCGATGCCGCTGCCGTCCGGCCGGATGCGGATCGGCGCCTCGGTGTCGGGCACCTGCTTGATGCAGACGACGATCTCCATCCTCGCCCTCCGCCGCGCCCCCGCCGGGGCCGCGCGCCCGCCGCCTGCGGCGGCGTCACTTCGATCCTAGCACCTGGCGGCTGATCACCAGGCGCTGGATCTCGCTCGTCCCCTCGTAGATCTCGGTGATCTTGGCGTCCCGGTAGTAGCGCTCCACCGGGTAGTCCTCGATGTAGCCGTAGCCGCCGAAGAGCCGGACCGCCCGGGCGGTGGCCCACGTGGCCGTCTCGGCGGCCACCAGCTTGGCCACCGAGGCCTCGCGCGTGTAGGGCTGCCCCTGGTCGCGCAGCCAGGCGGCGCGGTAGGTGAGGAGCCGGGCGGCGTCGATGCGGGTGGCCATGTCGGCCAGCGTCCACTGGATCGCCTGAAACTCCCCGATGGGCCGGCCGAACTGGCGGCGCTCCCGCGCGTAGGCGACGCACGCCTCCAGGGCGGCGCGGGCGATGCCCACCGCCTGGGCGGCGATGCCGGTGCGGCCGCCGTCCAGCGTGGCCAGGGCGATGCGGCCTCCCTGCCCCCGCTCCCCCAGGAGGTTCTCCGCCGGCACGCGGCAGTCGTCGAGGAGGATCTCGGCCGTGGACGAGCAGCGGATGCCGAGCTTGCGCTCGACCTTCCCCACGCTGATGCCGGGGAACGCCTTCTCGACGATGAAGGCCGAGATCCCCCGGGCGCCGGGGACGGGCTCGGTGCGGGCGTAGACGATGCAGAGGTCCGCCTCCACCCCGTTGGTGACGAAGACCTTGCGGCCGTTCAGCACCCACTCCCCGCCGCGCCGCTCCGCCCGGGTGGTCAGCGCCATGGCGTCGGAGCCGGCCTCCGGCTCGGTCAGGCAGTAGCAGCCGAGCGACCGCCCGTCCGCCAGCCGCGGGAGGTAGCGCCGCTTCTGCTCCTCGGTCCCGAAGGCCAGGATGGGGTCGCACACCAGCGAGTTGTTCACGCTGATGATCACCTGGACCCCGGCGGAGGCGCGGGCCAGCTCCTCCTGGGCGATGACGTAGGCCAGCGCGTCCATGCCGGCCCCGCCGTACTGCTCCGGGACCATCATGGCCATGAGGCCGAGCCGGGCGGCCTGCTGGATGATCTCCGCCGGGTAGCGGTGCTCCCGGTCCAGGGCCGCGGCCTGGGGCTCGATCTCCCGTGCCGCGAACTCCCGGACGGTGGCCTGGAGCAGGCGGTGCTCCTCGCTGAGGGCGAACTCCATGCGGCCTTCATCTGGTTCGTGCCCCGCGCACGCCTCCCCTGCTCGCGCCCCTGGCGCGGCGGCCCGCCCGGTGCGCGCGGTCTGGAGGGGTGCGGCGGGGGCGTCGAGAACTCTTGGGGGGTTCCGACCGGAGGACTCCCGTGGACAACCTCGTGGCCATCGCCGGCATCGGGCTCACGCCGCTCCGCCCTGTCTCCCCCGACCTCTCCTTCCGGGAGCTGGTCTTCGAGGCGGCTACCCGCGCCTACGCCGACGCCGGGGTGGATCCGCGCGACGTGGACGGCGTGGTCACCGTGGCGGAGGACCTGCACGAGGGGACCTCCATCACCGACGAGTACACCCCCGACCAGCTGGGGGCGGTGCTCAAGCCGGTGCAGACGGTCGCCGGGGACGGGCTGCAGGGGCTGGCCGCGGCCTGCCTGCTCATCCGCTCCGGGGCCGCTGACGTCGTCGTGGTCGAAGCGCACAGCAAGGCCAGCAACGTGCTGGAGCACGAGGAGGTGCTGGCCATGGCGCTCGACCCCACCTACGAGCGCCCCTGGGGCCTCGACCCCCACGCCGTGGCCGCGCTGGAGATGCGCCGCTACCTGCACGAGGCGGGCGTGCCGGAGCGCGCCGTGGCCGAGGTGGTGGTGGCCAACCGCCGCCGGGCGCTGCGCAACCCCTTCGCCGCCTATGGGGCCGACCTCACGGTGGAGCAGGTGCTGACGGACACCGTGGTGGCCGATCCCCTGCGGGCGGCCATGGTGAGCCAGACCGCCGACGGGGCCGTCGTCCTGGTGCTGGCCGCCCCGGAGACGGCGCGGGCGCTGCGGGGCCGTCCGGTGATGGTGCGCGGCATCGGCTGGGCCTCCGACGAGCCCTCCCTCAGCGGCCGCCCCTGGGCGGAGGCGACCTACGCGCACCTGGCGGCGGCCATGGCCTACCGCGACGCCGGCCTCCGGGCGCCCGGGCGCGAGGTCGACCTCTTCGAGGTCGACGACACCTACGCCCACAAGCAGCTCCAGCACCTGGAGGCGGCGCTCGGCCTGCCGCCCGGCGGCGCGCTGCGGGAGGGCGCGGCGCTGGCCGCGGCGGACCGGGTGAACGCCTCCGGAGGGCACCTGGGGATGGGGTACGGGTACGACGCTTCGGCGCTCGTGCGCGTGGCCGTGACCGCCCTGCAGGTGCGCGGCGAGGCCGGGCCGATGCAGGTACCCGGCGTGCGGACCGCCGTCGTCCTCTCCTGGCGCGGCGTCCCCACGACGACCGGCGGTGCCGTGGTGCTGGGCGCGGCGTGATGGTGAGGGCCTCGTGATGCGGCGACGCGGCTCGCGCCGGGTGGCGGTGATCGGGGCGGGGCTGTCCCGCTTCGTCCGCCGCGCCCTGGAGACCGGGAAGGAGCTCAGCTACTACGCCGCCGGCCAGGCGCTGGAGAGCGCGGGGGTGCGCCGCCGTGACGTGGAGGCGGTGGTCATGGCCTCCGCCCCGGACGCCTTCGACGGGCAGCACATGAAGGGCGAGTACCTGCTGGACGGCGCCGGCGCGTACCGCAAGCCCTACTTCCGCGTCTACGTGGGGGGCGGGTCGGGGGTCTTCAGCATCATCTCCGGGTGGACGCTGGTGGCCTCGGGGATGTTCGACCTGGTGCTGGTGGTGGCCGAGGAGAAGATGAGCCCCACCCAGCCCCACCCCCAGGCCGCCTTCATCACCATCTTCGACCACACCATCGAGCGGCCGCTGGGGCCCAACCTGCTGTGGATCTTCGCCCTCGAGCAGACGCGCTACATGCAGACCTATGGGATCCGCAACGAGGAGATCGCCCTCGTCTCCGTCAAGAACAAGCGCAACGCCCTGGGCCACCCGGCCTCGCAGGTGGCCGAGGCGGTGACGGTGGAGCAGGTGCTGGCCTCGGAGGTCGTGGCCTGGCCGGTGCACCGCCTGATGGTCAGCCCGGTCTCCGACGGGGCGGCGGCCATCGTGCTGGCCAGCGAGCGGGTGGCCCGGCGCCTGAGCCCCCGCCCCGTCTGGGTGGAGGGGATCGGCTGGTCGCTCGACACCTCCTACTGGGGGAACCGGGACCTGGCCTACCCGCGCTACGTCGAGCAGGCCGCGCGCATGGCCTACGCCATGGCCGGCATCACCGACCCGCGGCGCGAGATCCACGTCGTCGAGCCCTACGACCCCTTCGCCTACAAGGAGCTGCACCACCTGGAGGGGCTGCTGCTGGCCGACCGCGGCAAGGCGGCCGAGGACCTGGTCCGCGGCCGGTTCGACCGGGAGGGGGCGCTGCCCAGCTCGCCGTCCGGCGGGCTGCTGGGGGTGGGGAACCCGATCGCCGCCGCCGGGCTCATGAAGGTCTGCGAGATCTTCTGGCAGCTGCGCGGGGAGGCGGGCCCGCGCCAGGTGCCCAACGCCCCCAGGCGCGGTCTGGCGCAGGCCTGGGGGGACCTGATGCAGATCGGCACCGTGGTCGTCCTGGGCGTCTAGCCCCCGGGGCGCTCGACCCGCCAGGCCCGGGGGCGGATCGGTGCCGGTGCGGACGAGGTGAGGTAATGGCACGGTCACGACCCACAGCGCACCGCGCCCGGAGGGCGGCCGGGCGGGCCACGGCTCCCGCGCGCCCGGCGGCCCCGCGGGAACGCGCACCCGAGGCGCGGGAGCTCCCCGACGCGGCGTTGAAAGGCGGCGTCCCCGCCGAAGCCCGCGGCCTGCGCGGGACGCCGCTGTCCGAAGCGCAGGTGCAGGAGGGGCGGGTCAGCCTAGAGCACTGGGACCCGCGCCTGCTCTACCGCTGGGACGCCGGTGTGGCGGTCAGCCGCTTCCTGGAGGGGCTGCGCGAGGGGCGCATCCTGGGCGTGCGATGCGACCGGTGCCGGCGCACCGTCACCCCGCCGCGGGCGTTCTGCGAGTGGTGCTTCCGCCCGATGGACGCCTGGGTGGAGCTGCCGGACACCGGCACGGTGAACACCTTCTCCATCTGCACCATCACCTGGGACCTCCGGCGGCTCGAGGTCCCGCAGGTCCCGGCGGTCATCGAGATCGACGGCACGCAGCCGCGGGTGGGGTTCCTCCACCTGCTCGGGGACCTGGGCAGTACCACGGTGGAGGGGATCCTGCAGCGGGTGCGGGTGGGGGCGCGGGTGCGCGCGGTGTGGCGGCCGGCGGAGGAGCGCACCGGCGCCATCACCGACATCCGGCACTTCGCGCTGGTGGAGTAGCGCCGCCCCGCAGCGGGGCGGCGCAGCGGGCGGGAGGGACGCGGACCATGGGGCTGAAGACCAAGCTCACCTCCGGGGAGGCGCTGCGGGCCTGGAGCGGGGCGATCCCCGTGGCCTTTCGCTACACCGCCGGCGTGGCCGGCGAGCGCTTCTTCGACGTGCTGCGCCGCCGCGGGCGCCTGAGCGTCACCCGCTGCCCCGAGTGCGGCACGACCTACCTCCCCCCGCGCCTGTACTGCCGCCAGTGCTTCGTCGACCTCTCGAGGTACTGGGACGAGGTGCCTCCGCGCGGCACCGTGCACACCTTCACCGTGGTCCGGCGCGACCGCCGGGGGCGGAGGCTCCCGCAGCCGCAGGTGTTCGGGGTCGTGGCCATCGACGGGACCGACGGCTCGCTGCTGGTCCCGCTGGCCGGTCCGCCCGAGGCGGTGCGCATCGGGCAGAGGGTAGAGGCGGTCCTGCGCCCGACCCGCGAGCGCCGCGGCACCATCCGGGACATCCTCTACTTCCGGTGACGCCCGCCGCGGCCGCGCCTCTGCGCAGGGGGTGACGCCGGCGACCGGGGCCTCGACCTCTCACCGCCGGTGACCCCGCCGGCCGGCGCGGCCCTGGCCGCCGCAGCGCTGGGTGTCGCCGGCGCCGTCGGCGTCTGGGCCCGGTACCGTCGCTTCCGCGCCGACGTCCTGGCCCGGCTGCGCACCACCCACCCGGACGTCCGCGTGGTGCGTGCCGTCCCCGGTGGCCTGGTGCTCGACCTCGCCGGCGTGCGAGTGCGCCTCGACCTGATCTCGCTCTTCCGGCTGACCCGCGGGCGCGGCGCGGAGGCGGCGGTCGATGACACGGTGGACCGCGTCCGCGCCACGCTCCCTCCGCCGCGGCCCGCCCCCCTCGCCCTGGTGCGCGATCGCCTCCTGCCGCTGCTCAAGCCGGCCGCCGTGGCGGAGACGCTGCGCCGCTACCCGCCGGCGTACCATCCGGTGACGCGGCCCTTCCCCGCGGGGCTGGTCGTCCTGTACGTGGTGGAGAGCCTCCATCAGGTCACCTACGTCACGGCCGCCATGACCGAAGCCTGGGGGATGGGCGCCGACGACCTGCACACCCTGGCCCTGGAGAACCTGCGCCGCCGCACCCGGCACGTCCTCGAGGAGATCGGCGGCCCACAGCGGACGTACGACCACCTCGACGGGTTCGACGCCGCGCGCCTCCTGGTCCCGGACCTGATCGTCCCCGCGGAGATCGCCCGGCCGGTGATGGCCATCCCCGACGAGCACTGCCTCCTGGTGGGCGACGACAGCGAGCGCGACGCGCTGCGTGAGCGCGTTGCGGCGGCCTACGCCGGGGCCGATGCCCCGCTCACCCCCGTCCTCTTCCGCCCCGGGGACGCGCCGGATCGGCCGGTCGTGGTATCTTAGGAACAGTGCCAAATCCGGCTTCCAGGGCGCTCTGAGCGCCCTCCGGCCACCATCCGAACGCCATGGCACGGTCAGCAGCCCGGGGGGGCTGACGTCGCTACGGGAGGTGGAGGATGAACGACGCGTGGGGACAGATCATCGGACTCAACGAACTGATGACCAAGGCCGGCCTCGATCCCCGTAACGAGAGCGATGTGGCGCGCACGCTGAACTGGCTTCGCAACCACAACGTGCCCTACGCGCTCATCGGGCGCGGCGGCGAGGGGCGGCAGCGCGGGATCCTGGTCGTGGCCGAGGACGTGGCCAACGCCATCCGCGGCGGCCGGCGGCGCCGGACCCGCGCCGGCGGCGAGGCGGCGATGCCCTGACCGGCCTGCCCACCGGCACGCACCCCTGGGCCGACCGGTTCATCCTGTCCCGCCGGGTGGCGGCTCGTACTCGTAGAACCCCCGTCCGGTCTTCCGCCCCAGGTAGCCGGCCAGGACCATCCGCCTGAGCAGCGGCGGCGGCGCGTAGCGGGGGTCCCTGAACTCCTCGTACATGGCCTGGGCGATGTAGTAGGTGGTGTCCAGCCCGACGAAGTCCAGCAGGGTGAGCGGGCCCATGGGGTGGTTGAGGCCCAGGGTGACCGCGGTGTCGATGTCCTCACGCGAGGCCACCCCCAGCTCCAGCGCCCGCACCGCGTCCAGCAGGTAGGGCACCAGCAGCCGGTTGACGATGAAGCCGGGGGAGTCCTTCACCACCACCACCCGCTTGCCCAGGGTGGCCGCGAAGGCCTTCGCCGCCTCCACCGTCGCCTCGGCGGTGCGCAGGCCGCGCACGACCTCCACCAGCGGCATCACCGGCACCGGGTTGAAGAAGTGCATCCCCACCACCCGCTCCGGGCGCCCGGTGGCCGCCGCCATCTCGGTGATGGAGAGCGAGGAGGTGTTGGAGGCGAACCAGGTGTGCGGCGGGCAGAGGCGGTCGAGCTCGCCGAAGACCGCCTTCTTCTCGGCCATCAGCTCGACCACCGCCTCGATGACGAGGTCGCACTCCCGCAGGTCGGCCAGGTCCACCGTGCCGCGGATGCGTTCCCGGGCGGCCCGGGCGGCGGCCTGGTCGAGCTTGCCGCGTTCCACCGCCCGGCCCAGCGAGGCGTCGATGCGCGCCAGCCCTCGCGCCAGCAGGTCCGCGGAGACCTCGCGCACCACCACCCGGTACCCCGCCCGGGCGCACGTCTCGGCGATCCCCGAGCCCATCAGGCCGCACCCCACCACCCCGACACGTTCGATCGCCACGCCGGCCTCCTGTCTCCTCGTCTTTGCACCCGGCCGCGCGATCAGCGCACGATCAGCACGGAGCAGGGCGCCGTCCGCTGCCTGCGCCTTACTTCTCTCCCGGCTCGGCTTTCCCCCGCTGCGACGCCTCCGCGACCACCTCGACGGTGGCCGAGGTGACGTCGTCTTCGCCCAGCACGTAGACCTGGTCGAACCCCTCCTGGGGGATGGTCATCAGCGCCCGCTGCAGCGCCTCCCACTGCCGGCGGATCACCGCCCGCCCCACCCGGCGCTCCCGCCGGGTGTCCAGGGCATACGCCCGCTCCTCGCTGACGTCGAAGACCACCAGCACCGCCGGCACCTGGTGGCGGCGGGCCAGGCGCAGGAGGTCGCGGCGGGCCTCCGCACGCAGCGCGGTGCTGTCCGCCACCGTCAGCCGGCAGTGGCGCAACCGCAGGTCGATGATGAAGTGGAAGAGCTCGAAGGCCTCGCGCGAGACCGAGATGTCCGCCTCGTCGTCGGCGATCATGGCCCGGCAGGCGTCGGAGGAGACGATCTGGGTGGGGCGGAAGTGGCGGCGGGCGAAGGTGGACTTGCCGCTGCCCGCCGGGCCGCACAGCACCACCAGCGACGGGTCGGGGATGAGGAGCTTCACGACCGGCGCCGCGGCCGGGGACGGCCGGTCCGGAACCGCGGCGGGGGGCAGGGCCTCACGGGCGGGGCGGCGCTTCGACGCGGCCGTGGATGAGCGGACGCGCCGGCGGGGCCGCGTCGGCGATGCGGTACGCCGCCAGCAGACGCCGCCGCGCCGCCGGCGCCCGCGCGGCGTCGTTGGCCAGGACCGTGGCCAGGGCGTCGCCGGCCGCCACGTGCTCCCCCACCTTGCGCTGCAGGCGCACGCCCACCGCCGGGTCGATGGCGTCTTCCTGCCGGGCCCGCCCCGCCCCCAGCGCCATGGCCGCCAGGCCCACCGCCTCCGCGTCGATCGCGGCCACCACACCACCGTGGGGGGCCTCCACCGGTAGCAGGAGGGCGGCCTGAGGCAGGCGCGTGGGGTCGTCCACCACCCGGGGATCCCCACCCTGCGCCTCGACCATGCGGCGGAAGCGGTCGAGGGCCGACCCGTCGCGCAGGCGGGCTTCCAGCCGCGCGCGGGCTGCCTGGCGGTCCGGCGCGGCACCGCCCAGCACGAGCATCTCGGCCCCCAGCGTCAGGCACAGCTCGGTGAGGTCCGGCGGCCCCTCGTCGCGCAGCGTGGCGATCGCCTCCTCCACCTCGACGGCGTTGCCCACGGCCCGCCCCAGCGGCTGGTCCATGTCGCTGATCACCGCCACCGTCCGGCGCCCCACCTGCGCCCCGATGGCCACCATGGCCTCGGCGAGCGCCCGCGCGCCGTCCACCGTCTTCATGAAGGCGCCCGAGCCGGTTTTCACGTCGAGGACGATAGCCTCGGCCCCGCCGGCGATCTTCTTGCTCATCACGCTGGAGGCGATGAGCGGCACGCTGTCCACCGTGGCGGTGACGTCGCGCAGCGCGTACAGGCGCTTGTCGGCGGGGACCAGGTCGGCGGTCTGGCCGGCGATGGCGCAGCCCACCTGCACGACCTGGCGCACGAACGCCTCCCGCGAGAGCGCCGTCGACAGGCCGGGGATGGCCTCGAGCTTGTCCAGGGTGCCGCCGGTGTGGCCGAGGCTGCGGCCGGAGAGCTTGGGCACCAGGACGCCGGCCGCGGCGACGAGCGGCACCAGCACCAGGGAGGTCTTGTCCCCCACCCCGCCGGTGCTGTGCTTGTCCACCTTCACTCCGGGGATCTCCCGGAGGTCCACCACCTCGCCCGAGCGCACCATGGCCATGGTGAGCGCGGCGGTCTCCTCCGGCGTCATCCCCTGGAAGTAGACGGCCATGAGGAAGGCGCTCATCTGGTAGTCGGGGACCTCGCCGCGCAGGAACCCCTGGAGGAGGGCCTCGATCTCCTCGGGCGCGAGGGTCCCGCCGTTGCGCTTGCGCAGGATCAGGTCGTAGGCGCGCATCCCTCAGGGGCGGGCGGCGTCGCCGGCACCAGGGCGGCACCGCCGCAGGCGGAGGGAGCGGACGCGGTCGGCGACCGGCCGAGGGGTGCGGCGGAGGAGCGGTCGGCCCACGTACGCGCAGAGCAGGCCGGGCAGGTCCCCCGCCTCCACCAGGTAGCGCTCCGTGTCGGCGACGAAGCGCGCAAAGGCCGCCTCCGTCTCCGCCCTGGCCGGGCCGCCCTCGAGGGGCTCGATCAGGCGCCAGTGCAGATAGGGGTGCCAGGCCAGGTGCTCCTGCCGGAAGCGGGACCGGAGCGCCCGGTGCACCCGGGGCCAGGGGTGCAGCCGCATCCTGCCGGCGTACCTCGCCATCCACTCCTGCTGGAGGCGGGCCACCGCCTCAGCCGGCGAGCCGTCCGGGGGGAAGGGCGGCGGGAGCAGACCGGCCAGCTGCGCCGCCCGCCGCATCTGGTAGAGCCAGGCGGCGCAGCGCCGGTCGAAGCGGTCGTAGGCGAACTCCAGCGCCACCAGCCGCCCCCCGGGCCGCAGCACCCGCGCGATGGCCCGGAGCGCCGCGTCCAGGTCCGGGACGTGGTGCAGGACGCGGCAGCAGAGCACGACGTCGAAGGGGGCCTGCACGCGCAGCGCCTCCAGGCGCAGGGCGGCCAGGTCGCCCGCCGCGTAGGTCAGCGGGCCGCGCCGCACCGCCTGGGGGTCGGCGGCCGCCGTCCGGCGGGCCACGGCGATGCGCGCGCGGTCCCGGTCGATCCCCACCACGTGGTGGCCGCGGCGCGCCAGCTCCAGGGCGAACTGCCCCGTCCCGCACCCCGCGTCCAGCACCCGCTGCGGCGGGGCGCCCACCAGCGCGTCCACCAGGCGCCACAGGTCCCCGAAGGTGGGCGCCACCAGGTGGGGCGCGCGCCAGGCGGTGCCGGCGAGGTCGGGCCACTGTCGCGGCGCCTGCAGGTCGGCGGTGAAGTCCGGCGGGAAGGGCGTGTGCCCGTGCCCGGGGTGCGGGCGCGGGCGCACCGCGGCCCGATGGTCGGCGGCCCGACCGCGCGCGGTCAGGGAGCTCAGAGCGGCATCTCCCGCACGATCCGGCGGACCAGGCGGATGAACTTCGGCTCCACCTCCCGGGCCACGGCGATGACCTGCTCGTGGGTCACCGGTTCCACCACCTCCCCCGTGGCCATGTCGGTGATGGCGGTCAGGCCCAGCACCCGCATGCCCATCTGTCGGGCCGCGATGACCTCGGGCACCGTGGACATCCCCACGGCGTCGGCGCCCCACCGGGCCAGCATGCGCAGTTCCGCCGGCGTCTCGTAGGACGGCCCGGAGACCGCCACGTACACGCCGCGGCGCAGCAGGATCTGCTCCTCCACGGCCGCGCGCTCGGCCAGCTGCACCAGCGCCGGGTCGTAGGGTCGGGAGAGGTCGGGGAAGCGCGGGCCGAACGCCTCCTCGTGGGGACCGATGAGCGGGTTCGTGCCCATGGCGTTGATGTGGTCGGTGATGACCATGAGGTCCCCCGCCGCCCATTGCCGGTTGAGCCCGCCCGCCGCGTTGCTCACCAGCAGCGTGCCGGCGCCGAGCGCGCGCATCACCCGGACGGGGAAGATCACCTCGCCCATGGTGTACCCTTCGTAGTAGTGGACGCGCCCCTGCATGGCCACGACGCGCTTCCCCTCCAGCGTCCCCAGCACCAGGTGGCCGCTGTGGCCGGCCACGGTGCTGCGCGGGAAGTGGGGGATGTCGGCGTAGGGGATGGTGGCCTCGCGCTCGATCACGTCGGCCAGCGCGCCGAGCCCCGAGCCGAGGATGATGGCCAGGGCGGGCTGTGTGCGGCTGCGGCCGCGCACGCCGCGCACCGCCTCCTCGACGCGCGGCGCCCATGCCGGCCACTCCCGTGCGCTCATCGCCGTCCCTCCTCGCTGAAGGGTTCCCCCGGCCCGTCCCACGGCACGCCCAGGTGGCGGGCGACGGTGGCAGCCACGTCCGCAAACGTTCGGCGCACGCCGAGATCGGTCCCTGCCGGCAGCCCCGGCCCCACCGCCAGCACCGGCACCAGCTCGCGGGAGTGGTCGGTGGAGGGTGTGGTGGGGTCGTTGCCGTGGTCGGCCGTCAGGATGAAGAGGTCCCCCGGCCGCAGCGCCGCCAGGACCGGGCCGAGGGCGGCGTCGATGCGCTCCAGCTGCCGGGCGTACCCCTCGGGGTCGTTGCGGTGCCCGTAGAGGGTGTCGAGGTCGACGACGTTGGCGACGCAGCAGCCCGCCTCCAGCGAGCGGAGCGCCTCGGCCAGGCGGGCCAGGCCGTCCAGGTCGTCGTGGGTGGGGACGTGCCGGGTGATGCCGCGCCCGGCGAAGAGGTCCCACACCTTGCCCACCGCCCACACCGGGACCCCGCGCGCGGCCAGGGCGTCGAGCACCGTGGGCGCCACCGGCGCCAGGGAGAAGTCCCGCCGCCGATCGGTGCGGCGGAAGGCGCCCGGGGTCCCGACGAAGGGGCGCGCGATCACTCGGCTGACGGTATGCGGCCCCTGCAGGATTCCGCGGGCCACCTCGCACCACCGGTAGAGCGTCTCCACCGGGACGATGTCCTCGTGGGCGGCGATCTGGAAGACGCTGTCGGCGGAAGTGTAGACGATGGGCGCCCCGGTGCGCAGGTGCTCGGCGCCGAGCTCCTCGATGATGGCCGTGCCGGAGGCCGGCCGGTTGCCCAGCACCGGACGGCCGATGGCCGCCTCGACGGCGCGGATGACCTCGGCCGGGAAGCCGTCGGGATAGGTGGGGAAGGGGCGCTCCAGGATCACCCCCATGAGCTCCCAGTGGCCGGTGGTGGAGTCCTTCCCGGCGGAGCGCTCCTGCAGCCGGCCGAAGGCGGCGGCGGGGTGCGGCACCGGGGCCACACCGCGCAGCGGCACGATGCGCCCCAGCCCCAGGCGCTCCAGGTGGGGCAGGCGGAGCGGACCGGCGACCTCGGCAACGTGGGGCAGCGTGGCGCTCCCCTCGTCCCCGTAGGCGGCGGCGTCCGGCGCCCCGCCCACGCCCGCGCTGTCCAGCACGAGGACCACTGCGCGGCCGGTCGTCGGGACCATACCCGCAGGACGAGGCCTCAGACCCCTAGCCAGTCTGGAGGCGTGCGGGCGCCTGCACGCTGGACCAGTTCCTTGTCCCAGGAGACGAGCGGGGCAGCGAGGACCTCCGCCGTCGCGACGTAGAGGGCATCCGCTGCCCGCAACAGGCGCTCGGTCCCCACGTCCCGGGCACGCGAAAGTAGCGATGAGTCTACGGGGTGCACCTGCAACGTGGGATGGGTGCGCAGGCGCCGGGCGGCTGCACGACCGACCGCCCCGTTCTGTGCCCGCCTGGCCAGGGCACAGGCCACCTCCAGGAGCAGCAGGGCAGGGGCATGGAGCGCCAGCTGACGCTCCCCGACGATGTGGAGAAACCGGCGGCTCTCCTGGTGGAAGCGGTCGCCCGGATCGAAGGAGGCGACCCAGACACTGGCGTCAACGGTGAGCACGCGCTACTCGAGCCGCCGGCGGTCTGCTGCCAACACCTCCGACGCTGTCGGACCGGGAGGCGCGTGGCGTAGCGACTCCTCTCCCAGGCGGATCCACGCCGCCAGCCACTCCTCGGACGACGTCTGGCGCGGCTCCGGCGGCTCCTCCGCCAACCACCGCTGGTAAAGCTCCATCGTCACGTCCCGGACGTGCTTACCGAGGAGCGCGCTCTTGGCTTTGACCCTCCGGTACAGTTCCTCGGGGATTTCAATGGTCACCTTCATACAGTAAACCAGTTTACCAGGTCCCCGTATACCTGTCGAACCAGCCTATACGCCCAGCCGTCGTGCCGTCAGCAGCAGCGAGGCCACCGACTTGGCGTCGCGGATCTCCCCGGCTACGACCCGCGCCACCGCCTCCGCCAGGGGCAGGCGGACCAGCGTGAGGTCCTCTTCTGCCGTCCCCTGCGGCGTGCCCAGGTGGAGGCCGGTGGCCAGGAAGCAGTGCAGCACTTCAGTGAGGACGCCAGGGGAGGGGTAGAGCGTCGCCAGCGGCTCGAAGCGCTCAGCCGTGGCCCCCGCCTCCTCGGTCAGCTCGCGGCGGGCGCAGTCGAGCGGGGACTCGCCCGGCTCCAGCGTCCCGGCGGGGACCTCGAGCAGCGTCGCCCCCACGCTGTAGCGGTACTGGCGCACCAGCAGGACCTCGCCCTCGGCGGTGAGCGGCACCACCACCGCGGCCCCGGGGTGGTCCACCACTTCGCGCACCGCCGTGCGGCCGTCGGGCAGGCGGACCTCGTCCACGCGCAGGCCGATCACCCGCCCCTGGAAGACGCGGCGGCTGCGCACCGGGACCTCCGGCGCCGCGGGCCCATCAGGGGCGTCGCCGGCGGGCGGCATGTCAGGAGGCCGGGGAGACGGCGGCCTGGGTCGGCTCGGGGTAGATCGGGGTCCCTTCCCGCTGCACCAGCGCGCGGAAGGCCTCCATCAGCTGGCGGGTGATGGGGCCGGGGCGGCCGTCGCCGATGGGACGGCCGTCCACCTCGACCACCGGCCCCACCTCCGCCCCCGTCCCGGTGAGGAAGGCCTCGTCGGCGGTGTAGAGGTCGTGGAGCGTGAAGACCCGCTCCAGCGCGGGCAGGCCGGCCTCCCGCGCCAGGTCCAGGACGGCGTCGCGGGTGACGCCCTGGAGGATGCCGAGGTACGGCGGGGGCGTCCAGATCTCGCCCCGCCGGACGATGAAGATGTTGTCGGCGCTGCACTCGCAGACGTAGCCGTCGTGGGAGAGCATGATGGCTTCGTCCACGTCCGCCTGGTTGGCCTCGATGCGCGCCAGGATGTTGTTCAGGTAGTTGAGGGACTTGATGCGCGGGTTCAGCATGTCGGGGCGGATCTTGCGCGTCCGGGCGGTGACGGCGCGCAGCCCGCGCTCGTAGGCCTGCGGCGGGTAGAGCTGGATGGCGTCGACGATGATGACCACCGTGGCCCCGCGGCACTTGCGCGGGTCGAGCCCCAGGTCGCCCACGCCGCGCGCGACGATGGGCCGGATGTAGGCGTCCCGGAGGCCGTTGCGGCGCACCGTCTCCAGGATGGCCTCCCGCATCGCCTCCCGGCTGAGCGGGATCTCCAGCAGCAGGGCGCGGGCGGAGTCGTAGAGGCGGTCGAGGTGCTGCTCCAGCCGGAAGATCCGGCCCTGGTAGGCGCGGATCCCCTCGAAGACGCCGTCCCCGTAGAGGAAGCCGTGGTCGAAGACGGAGATGCGCGCCTCCTCCCGCGGCACGAAGCGTCCGTTCAGGTAGACCTGCTGCATCGGCGTCACCTCGTTCGTCCCCGGCCGGCCGCCGCAGCCGTCGGCCCCGGGGCGGTGTGGGGTCAGCCCCCGGGGGCGCGGGCGGTCGCGCCGGCGGCGGCGGCGCGGGCCCGACGCAGGGCGGCCCCGACGAAGGCCTGGTAGAGCGGGTGGGGGCGGGTGGGGCGGGAGCGGTACTCGGCGTGGAACTGCGTGCCCACAAACCAGGGGTGGTCGGGCAGCTCGATGATCTCCACCAGGTCCTTGGCCGGGTAGATCCCCGTGACCCGCAGGCCGTGCTGCGTCAGCACCGGCAGGTAGGCGTTGTTGAGCTCGTAGCGGTGGCGGTGGCGCTCGCGGACCTCGTCCGTCCCGTAGGCCTCCCGGGCCAGGCTGCCGGGCTGCAGCCGGCAGGGGTAGCTGCCCAGGCGCATCGTCCCGCCCTTGTCGGCCACGCCGTGCTGCTCGGGGAGGAGGTCGATCACCGGGTGGGGCGTGTCGGGGTCCACCTCCGTGGTGTTGGCGCCGGCCAGGCCGCAGACGTGCCGGGCGAACTCCACCACCGCCCACTGCATCCCGTAGCAGACGCCGAAGAACGGCACCCGGGCCTCCCGGGCGAAGCGGATGGCCTTCACCTTCCCCTCCACGCCGCGCGCCCCAAACCCCGGGCAGACCAGGATGCCGTCGAAGGCGGCCAGGTGCGCGTCCACCTCCTCCTGGGTCAGCCGCTCCAGCTCCTCCGCGTCCACCTTGGTGACCTCCACCGCCGCCCGGTGGGCGATGCCGCCGTGGATGAGCGCCTCCACGATGCTGACGTAGGTGTCCGCCACCCCCATGTACTTGCCCACCAGGGCGATGCGCACGCGGGCCGTCGGGCGGCGTAGCCGCTCCACCATCTCCGCCCACTCCCGGAGGTCCGGCGGCGGCGTGTCCAGGCCCAGGCCGCGCACGATGGCCTCGCCGAGCCCTTCCGCCTCCAGCATGAGCGGGACCTCGTAGATGCTGTGGGGGGCGTCGAGGGCCTGGATGACGTTCTCCACCGGCACGTCGGTGAAGAGCGAGAGCTTCTCCTTGACCGCCGGCGTCAGCGGGTGGGCCGTGCGGCAGACCAGCACGTCGGGCTGGATCCCGATGCTCCGCAGCGTGGCCACGCTGTGCTGGGTGGGCTTGGTCTTCAGCTCCCCGGCCGCCGGGAGGTAGGGGATGAGCGAGACATGCACGTAGAGGACGTTGCCCGCCCCCACCGTCCGCTTCATCTGCCGGATGGCCTCGAGGAAGGGCAGGCCCTCGATGTCCCCCACCGTCCCGCCCACCTCCACGATCGTCACGTCGGCCTGCGCCTCGCGCACCACCCGCAGGATCTCGTCCTTGATCTCGTTGGTCACGTGGGGGATGACCTGCACCGTCCCGCCCAGGTAGTCGCCGCGGCGCTCGCGCGTGATCACCGCCAGGTAGATCTTGCCGGTGGTGGCGTTGTTGGCCTTGCCGAGCGGCTCGTCGATGAAGCGCTCGTAGTGGCCCAGGTCCATGTCGGTCTCGCCACCGTCCTCGGTGACGAAGACCTCGCCGTGCTGGTGGGGGTTCATCGTGCCGGCGTCGACGTTCACGTAGGGGTCGAACTTCAGGAGGCTGACGCGCAGGCCGCGGGCCTTGAGGAGCCGGCCGATGGAGGCGGAGGTGATGCCCTTGCCCAGCGCCGAGGCCACGCCACCCGTCACGAAGATGAACTTGCCCACGCCACCGCCTCCCTCCCTCCGGCAGCCCAAACCGATTCCTTATACACCGGCCGCGGGGGAGCGGCAAGGCGGTGCGTGACGGGCCGGCGGCCGGCCGCCGGCCCGCCGGCGCCACGCCACCGCGGCACGGGCGCCGGCCCTCACGCCCGCTCGCCCCAGGCCAGCTTGGCCCGCAGGATGCCGTAGAAGGACGGGCGCGACAGGCGGACGAGGCGCGTCACCGCCTCGGCCCGCCGCGCCACCACCCGCTCGCCCGGCCGCACCGGCTGCCCGGCCTGCCCGTCCACGGTGAGGCGCGGCTCCGCGTCCGGGCGGCCGGGCGGGTCGACCTCGATGGTCACCCGCGCGTCGGCGCCGACGATGACCGCCCGCGCGTTGAAGGTGTGCGGGTTGATGGGGGTGATGATGAGCACCTCCACCCGCGGGTGGACGATGGGCCCGCCGGCGGAGAGGGAGTAGGCGGTCGACCCCGTGGGCGTGGAGACGATCAGGCCGTCCGCCGGGTAGCTGGCCAGGAGCTCGTCGTTCACGTAGGCGCGCAGGCGCAGCACCCGCGCCACGCCGGTGCCGGTGACGACGGCGTCGTTGAGGGCCAGGTAGCGGTCGCGCGCGATCCCGTCCCGCTCCACGGCGGCCTCCAGCATCATGCGCGGCTCGACGGCAAAGTCCCCGGCGGCCAGCCGCGGGACGGCCTCCGGCAGCTCTTCCACGTTCAGCTCGGCGAGGAAGCCGAAGCCGCCGGTGCGCACGCCCAGCAGCGGCACGCGCCCGGCGCTGAGGCGCGCGCCGTGCAGGATGGTCCCGTCGCCCCCGACCACCACCAGGAGCCCCGCCTCGCCCGCGAGCGCCTCCGCCGGTGCGGTCTCGACAGGCACCGGGAGCAGGTCGGCGGCGGTGTCGCTCACCAGCACCCGGCGGCCCAGCGCGCGGAAGCGCTCCACCGCCGCCCCCACGGCCGCGGCCGCCTCGGAGCCGCGGCTGAGCTTGGTGGGGTTGATGAGGACGGCGACGGTCTCCATCAGGTGTCGCGGGCCTCCTCCTCGAGGGGAGCGGTCACCGCGGCCTCGATGGCAGCGGCGAGGGCCCCGTCGTCGAGGAGCAGGCGCGCCCCCCGCGCCGGGTCGGGGACGAGGAGGAGGAAGAACTCCCGGTTGCCCCTGGGCCCGCGCAGCGGCGAGACGGTCACCCCGGCCACCCCCCAGCCCTGGCGGCGGGCCCACGCCACCAGGTCGGCCAGCACCCGGCGGTGGACGGCGGGATCGCGCACCACCCCGCCGGGGGCCATCCCCCGTCCCGCCTCGAACTGGGGTTTGACCAGCGCCACGATGAGCCCGCCCGGGGCCAGCCGCCGCGCCACCGCCGGCAGCACGCGGACCAGCGAGATGAACGAGACGTCCACGGTGGCCAGCTGCACCGGCTCGGGGACGGTCCGCGCGTCGAGGTGCGCGGCGTGGGTGCGCTCCCGCACCACCACCCGCGGGTCCTGGCGCAGCCGCCAGTCGAGCTGCCCCCGGCCCACGTCCACCGCGTAGACGCGGGCCGCCCCGTGCTGCAGCAGGCAGTCGGTGAAGCCCCCCGTGGCAGCGCCCACGTCGAGGGCCACCGCGCCCCGCACGTCCAGCCCGAAGGTGCGCAGGGCGTGCTCCAGCTTCTCGCCGCCGCGGCTGACGTAGCGGGGACGGCGCGGCACCACGGTGATGGCGGCGCCAGTCGGGACGAGGCGTCCGGGCTTCGCCACCGGCTGCCCGTCCACCAGGACCTCACCGGCCAGGATCGCCGCCTGGGCACGCTCCCGGCTGGAGGCGAGCCCGCGCTCCACCAGCAGCAGGTCCAGGCGGCGCCGCCGCGCCTCTCGTGCGTTTCCGGCGCCACCGGCCCTCCGCGAGCGCGCCGGTGCCGTCATGAGGACAGCCCCCTCATGCCTCCCGCGCCAGCAGGAGCCGGGCCAGCCCGGCCAGCAGGTCGCCGCGGGCGCCCAGCGGCCGGAGCGCCTCCACCGCCTGCGCCGTGAGCCCTGCGGCGATCGCCCGCGAGCGCTCCACCCCGTAGACGGTGGGGTAGGTGAGCTTGCGACTGGCGGCGTCGCGACGGGCGTCCTTCCCCAGCGTCTGCGCCTCGCCCACCTCGTCCAGCACGTCGTCGATGACCTGGTAGGCCAGCCCCAGGTGCGCCCCGTAGGCATCGAGCGCCTCCAGCTCCTCGGAGGACGCGTCGCAGAGGATCGCCCCGGCCCGCACGCACGCACGAATGAGGGCGGCGGTCTTGCGCCGGTGGATGTCCGCGACGGCCGAGGCGAGGTCGCCCGGCCAGCCGGGCATGGCCGGCTGGTCGGGCCTGCGCTCCGCCAGCAGGTCGAGGACCTGTCCGCCCACCATGCCCCCGGTCCCGATGGCCGCTGCCACCTCGCGCACCACCGCCGTGGCGGCCTCCGGCCGCACCCCGGGGACGGGGCGGGCCAGCAGCTCGAAGGCCAGCGCGTGCAGGGCGTCCCCGGCCAGGACGGCCATGGCCTCGCCGAAGACGCGGTGACAGGCCGGCCGCCCGCGGCGCAGCGCGGCGTCGTCCATGGAGGGCAGGTCGTCGTGGATCAGGGAGTAGGTGTTGATCAGCTCGACGGCGCAGGCCGTGGGCAGTACCGGCTCGACCGCTCCGCCCACCGTCTCCGCCGCGGCGATCACCAGCAGCGGGCGCAGCCGCTTCCCGCCGGCGAAGACGCTGTAGCGCATGGCCCGGTGGAGAATGGCGGGGAAGGCGTCCTCGGGCGGCAGCCAGGCGTCGAGGGCCGCGTCCACCCGCGCCGTCCGGTCGGCGGCGTAGGCGTGCAGGTCGGCGGCCAGGGCGCGCTCAGCCAATGGTGAACCCCTGCTGCCCGCGGGGCGCCGCCCAGGTCACCTCGGCGTGCTCCACGACGGCCCCGCGCGGTCCCTCGCGCACCCGGCGCACGAAGGCTTCCACCGCCGCCCGCGGGCCCTCCGCTTCGATCTCCACGCTGCCGTCCGGCAGGTTGCGGGCGAAGCCGGCCAGCCCCAGGCGGGCCGCCTCGCGCTGGGCGAAGAAGCGAAACCCCACCCCCTGGACGAGCCCGCGCAGCCGCACCCGCGCGCGGACGACGGCGGCCTCCTCCACGGTCACTGCCCCTGCACCCGGGAGAGGCGCTCCCGGTAGACGGCGCCGAGGACCCCGTTCACGAAGCGTCCCGAGTCCTCCGTCCCGTACTTCTTCGCCAGCTCCACCGCCTCGTTGATGACGACGTTGGGCGGGGTGTCCATGGCCAGCAGCTCGTAGAGGGCCAGGCGCAGCACCGCCCGGTCCACCGCCGGCATGCGGTCGAGCGTCCACCCGCTGAGGTGCTCGGCGATGAGACGGTCGATCTCCGCCCGGCGCGCCCACACCCCGCTGCACAGCTCAACGATGAAGGGCCACTCCTCGCGAGGCCGCTCCGCCCGCACCTGCTCGAGGACGTCCTCGAGCGGGGCCTTCCCCACGTCGGCCTGGAAGAGGACCTGCAGCGCCACGTCGCGCGCCCGGCGCCGCGGGCTCATCGGGTCACGCGCCCCGCCGGCTCATGGCTTCACGCGCTCGATGTACTCCCCGGTCCGGGTGTCCACGCGGATGCGGTCGCCGGTCTCGACGAAGAAGGGCACCTGGACCACCGCCCCGGTCTCCAGGCGCGCCGGTTTCCCTCCCCCGTGCACCGTGTCGCCCCGCACGCCGGGGGCGGTCTCCACCACCGCCAGCTCCACGGCGTTGGGCAGCTCCACACCGAGGGGCCGGCCGTCGTGGAAGACGACCTGGACCTCGGTGTTCTCCCGCAGCCACCGCGTGGCGTCGCCCAGCAGCGCCGCGTCCAGGGAGACCTGCTCGAAGCTCTCCTGGTCCATGAAGACGTAGTACGTCCCGTCGTGGTAGAGGTAGAGCATCGGCTTGCGCTCCATGAACGCCCGCGGGTAGCGCTCCTCGGGCATGAAGGTGCGCTCGGTGATGGCCCCGGTCTTCAGATTGCGCAGCCGCGTCCGGACGATGGCCGTGCCGCGCCCGCGCTTGATGTGCTGGAACTCCATCACCACGTGCAGCTCGCCGTCGATCTCCACCACCATGCCCGGCCGGAAGTCGTTGGCCGCGATCATGCCCTCCCCTCCCCGTCTTACACCTCCAGCAGGTCTTTCGGCAGCCCGGTGAGGACCTCCACGCCGCCGTCGCGCAGGACCACCAGGTCCTCGATGCGCACCCCGCCCCACCCCGAGCGGTAGATTCCCGGCTCCACGGTGAGGACGACGTCCGGCTCCAGCGTCGCCTCCTCCCGCGGCGAGAGCGTGGGCCCCTCGTGCACCTCCAGGCCCACCCCGTGGCCCAGGCTGTGGCCGAAGGCCTCCCCGAAGCCGGCGGCGGTGAGGAGGTCGCGCGCCAGCGCATCCCCGGCTTTGCCCGTCATCCCCGGGCGCAACCCCGCCTCGGCCGCCTCCTGGGCCCGCCGCACCGCCTCGTAGACGCGCCGCTGCTCCGCGGTGGCGCGGCCCACAACCACGGTGCGGGTGCAGTCGGAGCGGTACCCCCCGACGACCGCCCCGAAGTCGAAGGTCACCAGGTCCCCCGCATGCAGCGGGCGGTCGGACGCCCGCCCGTGGGGCATGGCCGAGCGCGGGCCCGAGGCCACCACCACGTCGAAGGCCAGCGCCTCCGCTCCCGCGCGGCGCATCTGGAACTCCAGTTCCAGCGCCAGCTCGCGCTCGCGCACGCCGGGCCGTACCAGCGGCAGCACGGCGCGGAACGCCGTATCGCCGATGGCCGCCGCCCGGCGGATGCGCTCCACCTCCTCCGGGTCCTTGCGCCAGCGGATCCGGTCGAGGCCGGCCACGGGGACCAGCTCCACCTCCGGGAGGCGCTCGGCGAGCTGCCGCCACTGGGCCACGGTCAGGACCTCGCTCTCGAAGCCCAGGCGGCGCACCCCCAGGTGGCCGACCAGCTCCGCCAGGCCTTCGGCCATGTTGCTCACGCGGACGTGCCGGGCCTGCGGCGCCTCTTGGACGGCCTGGTCCAGGTAGCGGAAGTCGATCAGCAGGTGGACCTCGGTCGGGGTGAGCAGCGCCACGCCGTCCCGCCAGGTGTCGTGGGACGGGCCCCCGCCGGTGAAGCCGGTCAGGTAGGTGCGGTTCTGGGGCTTGAGCACGACGAGGGCGTCGAGCTGCTCCTCCTCCAGGCGGGCCCGCGCCCGCAACAGGCGCTCATCGAGCGGCAGCCACACAGCAGACATACAGCAGGATGATAGCAGACCTCACCACCGTGGCCCCTGCGGGCGCCGACGCTCCACCGTCACGCCCCGGGCGCTCAAGCGCGTCAGCCAGACCTCCACGCCGGGGAGGCGGCGGAGCGCGGCCGCCGCGGCCCGTGCGCGGCGGGCATCTTCCAGGACTCCGTAGACCACCGGTCCGCTGCCCGACAGACCGGCCACCACGGCCCCGTGCCGGCGCAGGACGGCGGCGAGGTCCCGGACGATCGGGTGGCGCCGCTCCACGACGGCTGAGAAGACGTTCCCTGCGGCCTTGCCGAGCGCCCGCAGGTCGCCGGCGGCGAGGGCCCGAGCCGCCGCGGCCACGTCCGGCCGCGGCACCCGCTGGACACGGTGCTCCCGCTCTCGGGCCGCTCCCGGGTGGGCCCCACGGGCCCGGTCGAGGGCCGCATAGGCCCAGGCCGTGGAGATGGCCACAGGCGGCCGGGCCAGCACGACGGGCAGCGGGGGGAGCGCGGGCAGGGGCTCGAGCCGATCCCCCCGTCCCCTCCCCAGCGCCGCCCCACCTCTGAGGAGGAAGGGCACGTCGGCCCCGAGGGCTGCGGCCAGTGCGTGCAGCGTCGCCGCATCCGCGCGCAGGCGCCACAGGCGCGCCAGACCCACGAGGGCCCCCGCCGCATCGGCGCTGCCGCCGCCCAGGCCGGCCGCCACGGGGATCGCCTTGTGCAGGGTGATCCGGGCGCCCGCCCGCACGGCAAAACGCTCGCGGAGGCGCTGCGCCGCCTGCACCACCAGGTTGCGCTCGCTGAGCGGCACCCCCGAGGCCGCCGCCCCGGGCGCCAGCGCCAGCTGGATCGCGCTGCGGTGGGGACGCAGCATCAGGGTGTCGTGCAGGGCGATGGTGTGGAGTACCGTGGCCACGTCGTGGTACCCGTCAGGCCGGCGCCCCAGGACGTCGAGGGCCAGGTTGATCTTGGCCCGGGCCCGGACGACGAGTGTCGGCTGGGCTGCGGGGCGCCGGCCGCGCAGACTCCGCCGTGGGGCCGCGGGGCGGGCAGCTGCCCTCACGCCCGCCCGCGGGTGGTGTCGCTCACCCGGGCGGCTTCCGCGCGGGCCCACCGGTCGGCTTCGAGGATCGCCTCCAGGTCCGGCTCGGCCACAGGGGTGTGGGCCTCCACGACACGGCGCACCACCCGCACGATGTCCCCAAACGGGAGCGCCCCGGCCAGGAAGCGGGCCACCGCCACCTCGTCGGCGGCGTTCAGCACCGCCGGTGCCGTCCCGCCGGCGCGGGCCGCCTGGCGGGCCAGGGACAGGGCCGGATAGCGGTCGGGGTCGGGACGCTCGAAGGTCAGGGGGCCGAGCGCGGCCAGGTCCAGATGCCCGAAGGGCGCCGGACGCCGCTCCGGGTGGTGCAGGGCGTGGTGCAGGACGATGCGCATGTCCGGCAGGGCCAGGATGGCCTTCACGCTGCCGTCGACGAACTCCACCATCCCGTGGACCACCGCCTGGGGGTGGACCAGCACCTCGATGCGCTCGGGCGGCAGACCGAAGAGGTGGCTCGCCTCGATGACCTCCAGCCCCTTGTTCATCATCGTGGCGGAGTCGACCGTGATGCGTGGCCCCATGCGCCAGACCGGGTGGGCGAGGACCTCCTCGGGCGTCACCCTGTCCAGCGTCTCCAGGGGTCGGCGCAGGACGGGGCCGCCCGAGGCGGTGAGGACCACCCGGGCGACACTCTCCGGGGCCTCGCCGGCCAGGCACTGGAAGAGGGCGTTGTGCTCGCTGTCCGCCGGCACGATCACCGCACCGCGGCGGCGGGCGGCCGCCAGCAGCAGGGGGCCGGCCGCCACCAGGACCTCCTTGCTGGCCAGGGCGATGCGCTTTCCCCACTCGGCCGCCGCCAGGGTGGGGCGCAGGGCCGCGATCCCCACGATCCCCACCACCACGACCTCGGCCTCGGGGTGAGTGGCCGCGGCCACCAGACCCTCGGGGCCCCCCACGACCACGGGGCCGCCATCCGCCGGGCCGGGGGTCTCGGGTGCACCGGCGGCGGGCGAGACAGCGTCGCCCAGGCGTCGGCGCAGCGCCTCGGCCGCCTCAGGGTCGGCGACGGCCACGAGCTGCGGCCGGGCACGCTCGACCTGGGCCGCCAGCCGCTCGATGTCACGACGCGCGGCCAGCGCCACGACCCGCAGACGCCTCGGGGAGGCGAGCACGACTTCGAGCGCGGCCCGGCCGACCGACCCGGTCGAGCCCAGGATGGCCACGCCCCGGGGGGCGGTCACGCGCCGCTCCCTCCCGCGGGGGCACCCCGGCCTTCCCGTCCCTCCGGCCTAGCGACCCCGCCCGGAGCGGCCGCCTCCGCCTGGGCCTCACAGCTACGCCGCGCCACCAGGACCACGGCCATCGCGGCGATGGCCTCGCCGCGGCCCAGTCCGCCCACGCGCTCGTGGGTCGTGGCCTTGACGCTGACGGCTTGCGGGTCCAGGGCGAGGATCGCGGCGATCACCTGGCGCATCTGCGGGATGTGCGGAGCCAGCGGGGGAGCCTCGGCGACCACGGTGGCGTCGACGTTCACGGGGACGTAGCCCTGCTGCGCCAGCAGCGAGGCCACGGTGCGCAGCAGGTCGGTGCTCGGCGCTCGGCGGTAGCGCGGGTCGTCCGGCGGGAAGTGCCGGCCGATGTCCCCCTCCCCCACCGCCCCCAGCAGCGCGTCGGCCACCGCGTGCAGGAGGACGTCGGCGTCGGAGTGCCCCTCGAGCCCCAGCGGGAAGGGGATCGTCACCCCACCGATGACCAGCGGCCGCCCTGGAGTCAGCCGGTGGACGTCGTAGCCGATCCCTACCCGCACGTCGCCGCCTACCCGACCGGCTCCGGAGCGGCCGCCCCGCGCCCCCGCAGGATGGCTTCCGCCAGCCGCAGGTCGTCCGGGGTGGCGATCTTGAGGTTGTCGGGCGAGCCCTCGACCACGGCCGGCGCGTAGCCCATGGCCTCCACCAGGGCGGCGTCGTCGGTGGCCAGCAGTCCCGTGGCCCGCGCGTAGGCATGCGCCTGCCGCAGCAAGTCGGCGCGGAAGGCCTGCGGGGTCTGGGCCAGCCACAGCGACGAGCGGTCCAGGGTGCGGGTCACCCGGTCCCCCTCGACGACCTTGACCGTCTCCGCCACCTTCGTGGCCAGCAGCGCCGCGCCGGTCGTCCGGGCCGCCGCCACCACACGGGCGATGGCTTCCGGCGTCACCAGCGGGCGGACGCCGTCGTGCACGGCCACCACGGCGACGTCTGGAGGCAGTGCGGCCACGCCCAGCCCCACCGACGCCTGCCGCGTCGGCCCCCCGGCGACCACACGCATGACCTTGCGGCAGGCCGCCGCCCGGGCCAGCGCCCACGCGCGCTCGACGTCCTGGCCGCGGACGACCAGCACCACGGCCTCGACGGCCTGGCAGCGCTCGAAGGCGGTCAGGGTGTGGAGGAGGATCGGCTGCCCGGCCAGCAGGCGGAAGGGCTTGGCCTCGCCGGGACCCATGCGGGTCCCGTCGCCGGCAGCCACGATGAGGGCGCACATCTCGGGCACGGCCCGTAGCATAGCAGGCCGCGCCGCGGTCGCCTATGCCAGAAGCACCGGGAGGGCCGCGGTCTCGTCGCCACGACGCGCTCGCGCGCCCCCGGCGCCCGCCCGGGGGAGGGGGGACGTCGGGACCCGGGGCGCGGAGCCGCGTCAGGCTGAGGCCTGCGGCCCCCCGCGATCGGTCCTTGGGGTGTGGGGTTCCTCCTCCTCGGCATCGCGCAGAGCCTGCCGGAACTCCCGCAGGGCCCGGCCTAGCGAGGCGCCGAGGCCCGTGAGGCGCTGCGGGCCGAAGACCAGCAGGAGGACCAGCAGGATCACCGTCAGCTCCATCCATCCGACGTTCGGCAGCATGCGCTCCGTCCTCCCCTCGGCGGCGTCAGGGCGTGAAGCCCGGGAACCCGCGCTCGGCCAGCCACCCCAGGAGGCGGTCCCACGCCCGTGGCGGAGCGGCGATCCCCGTCCGATCGGCGGCGGCCAGCAGGCTGTCGGTACTCACCTCCCCGACCATCGTGAGGCGCCACCCGCCGTAGGCCCAGTGCACCAGGCGCTGCAGGCCGATGTCGTGCACCCACACCGCGCCGCCGGCGCGGTCCAGCCGGCGGCTACCAACCGGCGGCCGCGGCGACGCACCCGGCTCGCGCGAGACGAGCAGCGTGCTCGCGCCGTCGGAGTAGATCGTCTGCCAGGTGGGACGGGGACCGTCCAGCAGGTAGTCGGCCACGCGCCGGAAGCCCTCGGGGGTAGCGACGGTAAGCGAAGGCCGCCCCAGACGCCTCGCCGCCTCTTCGGGGGTGACCGCGCGTGCGGCGGGGCGGCGCTTCAGGCGCAGGTCGGGAGGCGGACCGACCCGCGCCGCCCAGCCGGCCGGCAGCAGCTCCAGCGACAGGAACGCCGTCAGCTGCACCAGGCGGCCGTCGGGGCTCACGCGCTCGGAGCGCAGCGCCAGCCCCGTCGTCCGGTCCACGTCGATCCGCCGCGTCGGACGGTCCCCGCTGCGCGGCCGCAGCTCGATCCGGTCCACCGGCCGGCCCAGCAAGGTCGCCGTCCCGCGGACCACCGTGTAGTTGTCCTGCAGCAGCGGCAGATGCCCTGTCGCAAAGTCATCGTCGAGCTGCTCGGCCGGGTCGCGGGACGACCAGGTCCCGCGGCGGGTGGCGGGGTCGTAGCGGATCACCTCGTGGGCGCGGCGCAGGACCACCCACCGGCGGGCCGTCCCCACGGGGCGGTACTCCAAGCGGGTCCACCCCTGCGGATCGTGCTCGACGCGCACCAGCGTCACCTGGACCCCCCCGCCCAGGTGCGTGGCCACCAGCTGCTCTCCCCGGTACGCCACATCCGTTGCGGCCCGGGCGGCGCGGATCAACGGTGCCGCCGGCGGCGACGCCCGCACGGGTGCGGCCGGGGCCAGCAGCAGGAAGGCCACGGCCACCGACAGCAGCGGGATCACGGCCGTTCCCCCCTGAGGCCGTGGAGCGGCTCGTACGGCCACGCGTCTGTCAGGTACCCGGCCAGGGTGATGTCGGCCAGGGGGTGGAGCATGGAAGCCTCGGCGTGTTGTCGGAAGTGCGCGCCGGGCAGGGTGCGTTCCGCCCCGCGGTCCACGGGCAGGTTCAGCGCGAGGGCCAGCAGCGCCCCCGCACAGGCCGCGGCCACCATCCACCGGAGGCGCGTCCTCCGCCGCCGCCTGGCCGCGATGCGCGCCAGCACCTTCGGCAGCACCCACGGAGGGGGTTCCGGGTCGGGGAGGGCGCGGAGGAGCCGGCGGACGGCGGTCAGGTCTTCCAGGACGCCGTGACAGGCCCGGCAGGCGGCCAGGTGGGCGGCCACCCCGGTGGCCTCCTCCGACGGCAGCGTCCCGTCGAGGTAGGCGGTGAGCCGGTCGCCCGGGTGGCCGTCCGTCACGCCTCTTCCCGCCTCAGCGCGTCCACGTAGGGGCGCAGCCACTCCCGCAGCGCCAGGCGGCCCCGGTGCAGTCGGGAGCGGAGTGTGCCCACGGGGCAGTGGAGGATGGCCGCCGCGTCGTCGTAGGGCAGGCCCTCCAGGTCGACCAGGACGACTGCCGCGCGGTACTCGGCAGGGAGGGCGGCCAGCGCCCGGCGCACCGGGCCGTCCAACGCCTGCAGCAGCGCTGCCTCGGGGTCGCCCTGCGCGCCGGCCGGCAGCGCGCCCTCCGGCAGGTCGTCCAGGGAGAAGACCTTGCGGCGCTCCCGCCGGGTTCGGTCGAGGAACGTCGTGTAGAGGATGCGCATGAACCAGCGGTCGAACCGCGTGCCCGGCCTGAACCGGCTGAAGGCGAGGAAGGCTTCCTCCGCGGCCTGCTGCATCAGCTCCTCCGCCTCGTCGGCACGCCCGGCCAGCCGGTAGGCGAACCGGTAGGCCTGCGGCCAGTGCCGCGACAGCAGGGCGGCAAAGTCGCGGGGCGTCGCCTCTCCCGCCGCCCCTCCGGCATCCTCCGGCACCGGCCGCGCCCGCGCCCAGGCGTCCTTCACCGACCGCCCACACGAGGGTGGTGGGCGCGGCGGACCCGCGCCCACCCGTCACCTCACTTCAGGATCGTCACCGTCACCGCCTCGAAGCCGGCCGGCTTGTACTCCCCCGCCACCCGGAGGAGCTCTCCGGCCTTCAGCGCGCTCTTGTTCACCGCCTTGCCCTTCAGCAGGAACCGGGTTCGCGCGCGCTCGGTGATGGTGAGGTGGTCCCCCACCTTGACCCCGGTGCCGCCGATGACCTTCGTGACGGTGATCTCGAAGGTGTCCCCGGAGACCTTGACGACCTTGCCCTCGACCACGAAGGACCGGGGCCGGGGCTGCGCGGCCGCCGGGGCCTTGGTGGCCGGGGCGGCGGCCAGGGCGGACGGGACGGCGAGGGCCAGGACAGCCACACCGATCACGGAGAGCACGAGCGCATGCCGCATCGGTCATCCCTCCTCGCAGCAGGGTCTCACCCTGCAAGCGCGCGAGGCGGGCAGGGAGTTCCCGGTGGGAAGGGCGGTGAGGTCGGGTCGAGTCGGCCGGTCGCTGCCCGCTCAGGGCCGTGCGGCCGGACGCGTCCGGTCGAGGTAGGTCTGCAGCACCCTGGCCGCCTCGTCGTGCCGCTCCGCCATGAAGAGGGCGTCGTGGAGGACCAGGTAGGCCGACAGCCAGGCCGGATCGCGCTGCACCGCCTCCCGCAGGGACGCGATCGCCCGGGGGAGGTAGCCGGCGGCGTAGGGAGCGAGGCCGGCCCGCCAGAGGCGGTAGGCGTGGAAGTAGGCCACGCCCAGCCAGTAATGGGCGCGGGCGTTGGCCGGGTTGGCGGTGATGGCCGCCTGGTAGGGCTGGATGGCCTGCTGGAACGCCGCCTCGCTGGCGTAGACGCGGCTGGTGTCGAAAGGCGGCACGGCGGACGGCGCCTGAGCGGCGACCCGCCCGGCGGCGAGGGGAAGGAGCAGCAGCACGAGGAGCGCCGCGTGGGCGGAGCGCACGGGCCGGCGGGTCCCGGGCAGCACGGCGAGTCGCCGCACCGCTCCGTCTACTGCACCGCGAAGGTCCACGACGCGCTCCACTGACGACCCCCGTTGGTGGCCGCCGCGGCCACCCGCCAGCGGTACGAGGTGGCGCAGGCCAGGATGAGCGTCGCCGTGGGCGCGTCGGCATCGGTCTGCGCCGAGGTCACCAGGGCGCCGCTGGTGGCGTTGTAGACCTCGATGACGTAGTGGTTCGCATTGGTCACGGGGCTCCACGAGAAGGCGAACGTCGCGCCACAGGGCAGCGTGGCCCCGCTGGGCGGGGAGATGAGCTGCGGCGCCTCCAGGAGCCACCCGGTGCCGAGTCCCACCAGGCTGCACGCGGAGAGCGTCAGGGCGAGAGTGGCAGAATGAAGGTGTGACGCCAGGAGCTGTGCATGGGTTGAACACCACCTCGGAGAAAGCTCCGGCCACGGCCGCCTCAGGGGCGGGGCGCCGGCGGGTCGACGACCTGCGGGGTGATGATGAAGATCACCTCGGTCTCCGTCCGGTCGGTCGTGGTGCGGCGGAAGAGGGAGCCGATCACCGGGATATCCCCCAGCAGCGGCACCCGCACGATGGTGCGCCGCTCCTGGGCGCTGATCAGGCCGGCGATGACGATGGACTCGCCGCTGCGGGCCTGCACCACCGTATTGGCCCGGCGGGTGGAGAGGCGCGGTACCGGCCCCGCGGCGGTCTGCAGGAACTCGATCACCGAGCTGACCTCCGGCGTGATCTGGGTCGTGATGATCCCGTCGCGTCCCAGCCGCGGCGTGATCTCCAGCACGACCCCCACCGGCTTGAAGGTGAAGGTGATGCGGCCCTGGGCGTCCACCTGGGGGATGGGGATCTCCTCGCCCAGGTTGACCATCCCCTTGTTGCCGTCCAGGACGGCCAGCCGCGGCGCGGTGATCACGCGGGCGCGCCCGTCGCGGATGAGCGCCGTCAACCGGCCGAAGATGTCGAAGGTGGAGACGCCCACCGTGATCTGGTTCGGGAAAACCCCCTGGATCTGGGTGATCGGCACCCCGGTCAGCCCCCAGTCCAGCCCGGCGTCCCGCAGGACGGTCGTGCTGATGTCCACCACGCGGGTCTCGATGAGGATCTGGGCGATCTTGATGTCGAGGCTCTGCAGGATCTTCTGCACCTGCTCCTGCTGGCTCGGGGTCCCGAAGACCACCAGCGCGTTGGTGCGCGGGTCGATGGCCACGCGGATCCCCGGCACCGCCGCGGCCACCGCCGCCCGCGCCTGATCGGCGTTGGCGAAGCCCAGCATGTAGACCACGGGCTCGGGCGCCTCCGGGGGCGGGGCCAGCTTCTCCGCCGACATGACGATGAGGTTGCGTCCCACCCGGCGGAAGCCCAGGTTGTTCGCCTCCAGGATGAAGCGCAGCGCCTCGTCGCAGGTGACCTCGACCAGCCGGACGGTGATGGTTCCGCGCACGGAGGCGTCGGTGACGATGTTGAAGCCGCACAGCTTGGCCAGCGCGGAGAGGACGTCGGCGATCTCGGTGTTGCGCAGGTCGAGGGTGATGCGACCGCCCTGGGCCGGCGGGGGCGGCTGCTGCGCCGGGGCCTGGGCCAGGCGCGGTCCGGACGCCGCGGCCACAGCCTGCCGGGGCGCCGTTGCGAGGGCGGGCGCCCGGGTCCCCGCCGTCGGGCGCGGGACGGCCAGGCGCGCCACCACGAGCCCCGGCCCCAGGGCCCGCACCTCATAGGCGGTGGGCGCGGCCAGGTCGACGGTGATGCGCACCACCGGCGGGGTGCGCTGCCACTGCCCGCTCCGCACCCGCCGCACCGGCCCCTGACCCACCTCGACCACGGCCGGCACGCCGTGGGCCAGGACCGCGCCGGGGAGGTCGACGACCAGGCGGGTGGGGGCGTCGAGCGTGGTGGTCGTGAAGGTCAGCCGCCCCGTGGCGCTCACCGCCACCTGGACGATGCCGGGGAAGGCTTTCACCGTCACCCCGGTGACCCGGGCGGCCGCGGCCTGGGCCGGCCAGGCCGGCGCACCGATCAGCAGCGCCAGCGCCAGGCAGGCCACGGCGAGGCGCGTGCGGTGGCGCGTCGTCAGGAACCCCTTACGAGCCACGGACCAGGGAGTGGGCGACATAGGGTGGGTTCACCTCTTCGGCACGCAGTTCGAAGTTCTCGCCGTCTTCCTGCAGGATGACGATGCCGTTGGTCGCGTCGATCTTGATCACGCGGACGCGGTCCTCGATCAGCTCGCCCACGGACACGATCCACGTGCGGTTGCTCACCCGGATGATGGCCACACCCCCGCCATCCCCCAGCACGCCGACGAGCTCCGCCCCGGCGGCGAGCCGCTGCGGAGACGGCGGGGCAGTGGGAGCCTCAGGGACGGGAGCCGGCGGCGACCCGGGCGCCGCCGGCGGCTCCGGGCTGGGGAAGAGCGGCGGGGGCAGCGGTGCCGGCGGAGGGACCGGTGCCGGTCGCACGGGCGCCGCCGCGGCCGCGGTCTGCGGCTTCACCAGCGGGGCGAAGGGGTCGGCCCGCCCGGCCGCCTGGGGAGGCGGCGGCGGTGGGACGGCCGCCGGTGTAGGCGGCGGCGGCATCACGCCGCCGCCGGGGCCTGGGGAAGCAGCGGCGGGTGCAGGAGCCGGCGCGGGGGAGGGCGCCGAGCCGACCACGGCCGATCCCCCGGTGGGCGGTTGAGCCCCGCCGGTCAGCAACAGGTAGGCGATCCCCACGACGAGCACCCCGATGATGCCCGCCATCGCGGGGTTGCGCCGGACGTAGGAGAGTAGGCGATCCATCAGGCAGGCTCCTCTGTCGACCGAGTGGTCGTGACCCCGGCAGGGGGCTCGGGGCGTCTCCGGCTCTTCGTGACCGGGATCACCCGGCCACCGACAGCCGTGGCGGTCCGTGGCCGTACTCGTTCCCGCGATACCCAAAAGTAATTCGGTCTAGACGCACTGTGATCCTGCATTTGACGCCTCTCCGCACGCGGTTCCCGCTCTTCCGCCGTCTCACCCGAAGTACCACCGGACGAGGGAGGCCCCCCAGAACAGCCCTGCCAGGCTGCCGAGCGCGAGGAAGGGGCCGAAGGGGATGGCGTCCTTCCGCCGGCGTAGTCCCAGCAGGATCAGGGCGATGCCCACGAGCCCCCCGGCGAGGAAGCTGAGGAAGAGGGCAGCGGCGATGGTCGGCCATCCCAGGAAGAGGCCCATCACGGCGGCCAGCTTGACGTCACCGCCGCCCATCCCGCCCCGGCTGACCACAGCGACGGCCAGGAAGAACGCTCCGGCCCCCACGCCGGCCAGGACCCGCTCCGCCAGGGCGGCGGGGCCGTCGGGCAGCGCCAGCAGCAGGCCCGCGGCCATCCCCGGGTAGGTCACGGCGTTGGGGATCAGCCGGTGGTCCAGGTCGACGAACACGACGACCACCAGGATCAGCACGAAGAGGGCGGCGCGCAGGCCCTCCCAGGTGGGGCCGAAGGCCCGCCAGACCGCCACGAAGAGCAGGGCCGTCAGCGCCTCCACCAGCGGGTAGCGCCACGAGATGGCCGTCCCGCAGTGGCGGCAGCGGCCCCGCAGCAGGAGGAAGCTGAGGAGCGGCACGTTGTCCCGCGCGGCGATGGGGTGGCCGCAGGCCGGACAGCGCGAGCGCGGGGCCACCACCGACTCCCGGCGCGGCACCCGATAGATCACCACGTTGGCGAAGGAGCCCACCATGGCTCCCACCACCGCCGCCACCAGCCCCTGCACGGCCGTCATCCGTCCTTCCGGTCCTCCTTTCCCATCGGCCCGCCCGGGCCGGTTTGCGGGTGTCGCCGCGCCCCTCCCGAGCCCGGGCCTCCCCTCCCGCACCGGGGCCTCCGCCAGCCGGAGGGGCAGGAAACCGCCTCAGCCGACACGAAACGGGGCACATACATCGATGGTGCAGGGTACGGGCCCCGGACTCGTGCCCTGTGACGACGGACCGCTCGATCCGCAGCCCGCGCGCGCCGGGCTGCCCGACGCAGAGGAGGCTCACCCGTGCGACTCGCCGCTGTCGGTCTTGCGATCGGAGCGATTCTCGGGGGTTCGCTCCCCCTCCTGGCCCAGCAGCCGCCCGTCGCTCCCTCCCCCGTGCTCATCGTGCCCGGCCACAGCGTGGCCGGCGTCGTCCTGGGCCGCTCGGTGCGGTCGGTGATCGCCCGGCTCGGCCCGCCGGCGGAGATGCGCACGGTGCGGGAGGGGACGCTCCTCCTCTTCACCCGCTTCGGCATCACCGTCTACGCCGACGGGGACACCATCACCGCCGTCTCCGCCTCCAACAGCCTCCTGCGCACCCCGGAGGGGATCGGGCTCGGGGTGAGCGAGGCGGAGGTGCGCCGGGTGTACGGCGCGCAGTTCAGCCCGGCCGTGGTCGAGGGCCTGGCCGGCATCGCCTACGACCACCTGGGCCTGGCCTTCGGCTTCGAGCGGGGCAGCGTAGCCGTCATCCTGGTCTACCCGCCGCGCACCGAGGCGCACGCGGCCTTCGTCTCGCTGCCGCGGGTGGAGACCCTCAAGCCCTTCTCGCCGGAGACGCGGTTCATGTCGCTGGCCGGGTACCTGCGCTACCTGGTCTTCGAGCAGAGCGGCATCTGGCTCTCCTACGCCGAGGCGGGACGGATCATCCGCGAGCAGGCGCAGGTGCGGGGCTGAGCGTCGGGGCCTGGGGGAGCCTCTAAGCCCCGGCAGGCCGCCAGGTTGCTGCGCCGCTCCCGCGGGAGCGGCGCGAGGTTACTCCGCCAACAGGAGGCGTCCGCTGCCTGCGCGCTTCGCCTCGATGAGGGCGGCGTCGGCTTTGCGGATGAGGTCCTCCGGGTCCACCCCGTCCGCCGGGAACTGGGCGATCCCGGCGCAGACGCTCAGGTGGACGGGCATGCCGTTCCGCCCCACGAAGGTCTCGTCGGCCACGGCCCGCTGCAGCCGGGCGATGATCGACGCCGCCGGGCCGGCCGGCGTCTCCGGCAGGATCACCACCACCTCGTCGCCCCCGTAGCGGGCGGCGACGTCCACGGCCCGCAGGTTGCGCTGGATCACCCCCGCCACCTTGGCCAGGACCTCGTCCGCCACCAGCAGCCCGTGGCTGCGGTTGAGCTCCTTGAACCCGTCCAGGTCCAGCATCACCAGCGACAGCGGCTTGTCGTAGCGCAACGCCCGCTGCATCTCCTCACGCAGCCGCAGGAAGAAGTAGCGCCGGTTGTACAGCCCGGTGAGCTCGTCGGTGATGGCCAGCCGCCACATCTTGGACATGAGCTCGAAGTTGGCCAGCAGCCAGGCCAACTGGGCGGCCACCACCGAGATGACCTGGAGGTCTTCGGGGGTGAAGTCGCGGGCGCCCGAGAGCTTCCCCAGGTTGAGCACGCCGATGACGCGCTCCCGGCTGCGGATGGGGATGATCAGCGCCGAGCGGGGCCGTGGGGTCGCCCGCGGCGACGGCAGCTCGCCGTAGAGGAGGCGCGGGGTGCCCTCCGCCGCCACCTCGCCCGCCGGACCCTCCTGCAGGCCGATGCGCATGCCCGGCGTGACCTCGGCGCTGAGGCCCCGGGCGGCCACGAGGGCGAGACCATCCCCGTCCCGCAGGAGGATGGACCCCTGCTCCGCGTCTACCCACTGGAGGAGGCGGTCCAGGTAGCGCTCCAGCGTCTCCTCCAGGTCCTGCCCGGGAGCGACCTCGGCGGCCGTGTCGATCAGCCAGTTCAGGGTGGCGTGCAGGCGCACCGCTTCCATAACCATTTCCCTATGCCCGGGCCCGAGCCGGCTGAGACCGCCCGGCAGGAGGCCGCGGGCGACGGATCGCGGGCCGCGCGCTGGCCTGCCGACGGCGGGACGACCGCTCCCTGAACCGGCGGCCGGGCACCCGCCCGGAGCGCGGACTGACAGAACGGCGCCGGGCGGACCCACCCGGCGCCGTCTCCCCGGGACATCCCGGCCTCCGGCCCTACGGCCGCGCCTCGGGCAGGACGAAGGTGTTGGAGACGACGTTCAGTCGCAGGCGGGGCAGCGGCTGCTGGGGCGAGATGGCGAGCTGGGTCATGGCGATGAAGCGGGGGAAGTTCTCCAGCCGGCGCAGCATGCTGAGCAGCGTGTCGTAGGTCCCCTCGAAGGAGAGCTCCAGCCGGAACTGCTGGTAGGGCGGGGCGGCCGGCTGGGCCTGCTGCCCCTGCCCGGAGGCCGGGGCAGGGGCGGCCGCGGGCGGCTGCCCCTGTCGCGGCCCGGCGCCGGCCTGGCCGGTGGGGGCCTCCAGGGCGCCGGGGCGGATGAGGTTCATCTTCACCCCGACCTCACTGGCCACCGCCTGCATCTGACGCAGCAGCGTGGGGATCTCCCGCGCCGGGGGCAGCTTGGCCTCGATGGCCTGGATGCGGTCCTGCAGGGCCCGGTACTCCCGCTCCAGGTCCTCGCGCTGGGCGGCCAGCTGCTCCATCTCCGCCACCTGCTGCTGCTTCTGGGTGAGCTGCGCGCTGAGGCGGCGGATCTCGTCCTGCTTCCCCGTGTAGACGAAGAAGTAGAACCCGGCCGCCAGCGCCAGCGTGACGAGCACGCTGACGAGGAGTCGCTCGCGTGGGCTGGTCTTCATCGGCTGCTCTCCGGGGTGGCGCCGGGCTTGACCAGGCGTCCGGTCACCTGGAAGCGGACGACCTCGACCTCGCCCACCCGCTCACGCTCGGCGGAGCTCAGGTCGAGGCCGTCGAAGAGGCGGCTGGACTCCAGGTTGTCCATGAGCCGCGCCACCGCCACGAAGCTCATGGCCATCCCGTCGATGGTGAAGGACCCGGTGTCGGGCACGTTCAGGGTAGTCATCCAGACGTCCCGGGGGATGAGCACCCGGATGTTGGCCAGGATGGAGGAGGCGGGGAGCTGGCTGGCCAGCAGCTGCGCCAGCAGGTCCTCCTTGCGCCGGGCCTCCTCGATCTGCCGCTTGAGCGCCTGGACCTCCGCCACCTGCGGTTGCAGCTCGGCGATGCGCGCGTCGGCCCGGCGCAGCTCCCCCTGCAGGGCGGCGAGGCGGGCGGAGAGGCTCAGGTAGACGACGACGAGCACGACGAGCACCGCCACGGGCAGGGCGACCGCCAGGAGCGCCCCGCCGGGCACCTGGCGCCGCGGCCGCCGCGGCAGGAGGTTGATCCGGATCATCGCTCCTCTCCCCCTCTGAGCGCGAGGCCGACGGCCACCGACATCACGGGGCCGGTGGAGGCCAGGACGTCGGGGCCGAAGGCCGCGCCGTTGACCTCCAGGTGGGCGAAGGGGTTGCCGACCTCGACCGGCAGGCCCAGTTCGGCGGCCAGCACGCGGTCGAGGTTGCGCAGCCGGGCCAGCCCGCCGGTGAGCACCACCTGCGAGACCACGGCGGCGCGCGTGCGCGTCTGGTAGTAGTCCAGGGAGCGCCGCACCTCGGTGATCAGGTCGCCCACCTGCGGGGCGATGGCGTCGTGGATGCGCTGCACGGTCAGGTCGTCGGGGATGGCGTTCTCGTCCAGGATCTCCCCGCGCTCCTCCAGCAGCTGCCGGGCCGCCCCCTCGTCCAGGCCCATGGCCTCCTGGACGGCGTGCACGAGCGAAGTGCCGCCGATGGGGATGTTGCGCGTCAGCCGCAGGCGGTCCCCCTCGGTAATGACGATGTCGCTGGCCTCGGCACCCAGGTCGATGAAGACCACGGTGCGCTCCGGCGCCTGGGCGGGGCGCAGGGCCCGCAGCACGGCGAAGGACTCGACGTCCACCACGATGGGGGTGAGGCGGGCCGCCTCCACCGTCTCGATGATGCGCTGGACCACGTCCTGGCGCGTGGCCACCACGACGACGTCCAGCATCTTGCGCCCGTCTTCGGTGGACTCCCCCAGCACCTGGTAGTCCATGTAGACGTCCTGGATGTTGTAAGGGAGGTAGCGCTCCGCCTCGTAGCGGACCGCCGCGGTCAGCTCCTGGGCGGTCATGGGCGGGACGCGCACCTCGCGCACCGTGACGTTCTGGCCGCCGGCGCCCACGACGACGCGGTCGGTGCGGATGCCGGCCTTGTCGAAGAGCGCCCGCACCTGCGCCCCCACCTCGTCGGGGGCGACCGGCACCCCGTCCCGGAAGGCGCCGGCGGGCGAGGGGAGCGTGGCCATGCGGGCCAGCCGGTAGGTGCGGCCGGCCCGGACCAGCTCCACGACCTTCAACCGGTCGCTGCCGATGTCCAGCCCGACCAGGGATCCGGAGGAGAACTTGAACAGGCCCATGTAGACAACCGCCTCTGGTGATCTCGGACGTCCCGGCTCCGCTCCCAGGAGTGTTATCGGCCGGGAGGCGCCGGAGAACAGGGCGGGCCGACGACGTGGCGGCGGCCCGGCCGTCCGCGTATTCGACGCGAGCCCGCCGGGCCCTGCGGCCGGCTGCCTGCCTCGGTGCCCTTATGCCCGTTTGGAGGATCCTTCAGGCGCGCCTCATGCGGGAAGGCGGCAGGCTGCCCGGTGGGGGAGGCGGGGCGACGGCCGGGCCGGGCGGCGCCGGGGCCCCGAGGAGCGGCCGTTCGGGGGCCCCTCAGGGCGCGCCCAGCTCCATCCAGCGGGGGCGGTCGTAGAGCGAGTCCTCCCGGCCCACCCCGGGTCCCCGGCGGGCGGCGTAGACGCCGGTGAGGGGGAAGAAGGGCGGGGAGATGGCCGAGCGCAGGCGCGGGTCGTAGGTGAAGTCGCGGCCGTAGCCCTTCGGGGGTGAGGTGATGGCCCCGAACTCCCCGAACCGAAACTGGACGACGCTGCCGAGGAAGTGTACCGCGCCCTTGTCCGGCACCGTGTCCCACCCCTTCACCCAGAACTGCCCGTTGGGGGCCAGGACGGCCGCATCGACGTACAGGTCGCGCGGCGTGACGAACCCGTCGATGGTGATCCGGCCGCCCAGCGACCACAGGCCCAGGACGTTGCCGGGCAGGTCGAGCGGGTCGGTGACGACGGGCGGGCGCTCGTAGACCAGGTGGTCGGTGATGTGGATGTCGCCGCTCGCGGCGATGGTCAGGCGCGTGTCGCGCTGCACCGTCCCCCACAGGCCGCCGGGGTTGGCGGGATTGGCCGAGTTGCTGCGGATCTGCCCCTCGACGTAGACCATCCCGTTGAAGAGGGCGGTGTAGGTGGTGCAGGTGGCGAACCCCGGCCCCTGGCAGGCCTGGATGCGCGTGCCGGCGGGGTCGAGGACGATCTTCCGCGTGCGGGCGGTACCGCACCCGGCGGTGCAGGCGCTCTCGACGATGATGACCTGCCGCCCGCTCTCGACGCGCAGCTCGAGGGCCTGCACGTCCCCCTGGATGTAGAGGCCCCCGCACCCCAGGCTCCCGCAGGTGTCCATCACGTAGATCCCCGGCGGGGGCGGGCCGCCGACGTCGGGCAGGTCGCTGGTGCCGCGCCGGATGGCCGCGGGGCCCGGCGGACCGCCCCACAGCGGGGTGTCGCCGACCGCGGCCCGGGCCGGGTGGACCGACCCGGGGCCGGTGAGGGTGGGCGGCGCGAGCGGGGCCACCCGGCGGATCACCGCCCCCTGCACGGCGTCGCATGGGGCGCCGCCGCTCGTGCCGCTCGACTGCTGCGGCAGGAGCGTCACCGGGCGGTCCTCGGTGAACCCGCAGTTGTGGTAGCGGATGTCCGCGTCCACCTGGGTGGTGCTCGGGTCGTTGAACGTCGGCCGTCCCCAGATCTGGAAGCGGCTGTTCGTGTGCACCGGTCCGGTGAAGACGCTCGTGGTGTACATCCAGGTGGCCGAGTCGGCCGGGTCGCTGCTGAGGATCCCCAGCGCCCATTCGTGGTAGGCCGCCCGCTCGATCAGCATGGGGAACCCGGTCCCGCTCCCCGTCCATGCCGCGGTGGGGGGCTCCCAGGCGTCGCAGGGGACGGCCCCGGTGGGCGGACCGACCAGGCAGACCGTCCGCTGCGCGTTCCCGGCCGTCCCTGTCGCCACGATCCGGTAGTCGAACCACATCAGGTAGCGCTCGGGGGCGAGCGGGCCGCCGACCTGACAGACCACGCCCGTCCGCCGGGTGGGCCGCAGCGTCACCGTGGCGTGGAAGCGCCCCAGCGAGCGCCCCGCGGGGCTGTCGGTGAGCTGCACGGGAGCCGCGGGCGTCCCCACCGCCAGCCGCACCTCGCGGTTGGCCGCGTCCTCGACCCAGTCCGTGCTGCCCAGCGTGAGCGGGTAGGCGAAGTCCCGCACGATCTGCCAGGCACCGGCCCCCGGAGTGCCGGTCTGTTCGGCCGTGCAGGGGGCGAGGAGCTGGCTCTGAGCGGCACCGGCCACGCGGACGTTGAGATCGACGGCAAAGCGCTGGCGGAGCTCCCCCAGCGCGTAGTAGGCGCCCGCTTCCGCAGCGGCGAGGGCCTGGACGCTGCGGAGCTGGTCTGCGGACATGGTGCGCTCGCCCATGGTGGTGAGGGCCATGACGCCCACGAGCAGCGTGAGCACGAGGATGGTGGCCAGGGCGGCCATGAGCGCCACCCCACGTTCGTCGTCGACCAGGTGCACGAGGAACCGGACCGGCATCGCGCCTCGAACCTCCCTGCTCACCGCGGCGGCGGGGGCGTCGGCGGTGGTGTGGGTGTGGGTGTCGGCGTCCGTGTGGGGGTGGGCGTCGGCGCGGGCGTCGGCGTCCGCGTGGGGGTGGGGGTCGGGGTCGGCGTGGGCGTCGGTCGTGGTGTCGGCGTCGGTGTGGGCGCGGGCGTTGGCGTCGGAGGCGGAGTGGGTCGTGGGGTCGGCGTGGGCGTGGGCACGGGCGTGGGGGTTGGCGTGGGTGTGGGCGGCGCGATCGCCCGCCCGGGCGTCGGGCGCCCCGGGACCGTACCCCCTCCCCCGCTCCCGCCGCCCGCCCCTGTGGGGGCCGAGCGCAGGAACAGGTCGGTGCTCACCCGCCACAGGCCGAACGGCAACCGGGTGGAGCGGCGTACCCCCACGCGGGCCTGCAGCCTGACCACGTCCCCCGGCGCGGGTGAGGCGGTCGGCGTGCACCCCCCGGCCGCGTCGCAGTACTCGACGTGAAACTCCTCGATGCGCGCCGCCAGGACGATGGCCCCGGAGGTCACCGGGCAGCCCGGGCCCGTCCCGTCCACCAGCTCGCGCCGCAACGTCGGCGGCGTGCTCGACCCGTCGTGCCGGAAGCGGACCCGGTAGCGGCACCCCGGGAAGATGGGGTTGTCCGGCGGGACCTCCACCGTGACCCGGTCGGGGCAGAGACTGCCGGTGCACCCCGCATCGGCCACGACCGCTTCGGCCCAGCGGACCTCCTCGGCCAGATGGTCCATCCCCCGGCGCGCAGCCTGCTGCGCCTCAAGGAACTCTCCGCTCACCAGGACCCCTGAGGCAGCGCTCACCGCCATCGCATAGAGCCCCACCGCGGCGATGGCGAGGACCGCCAGGGCCACGACCACCTCCAGCAGGGAGAGGCCGCTGGCCATCAGCCGGCGAGACCTGGACACGCCCACCGCCCTCAACTCCGCCACCACATCCCGCGCAGGATCGCGGAGGAGAGTTCGGCCCGCAGCAGGCCGTCGTGGTAGACCCGCACGGTCACCCACTTGACCAGGTTGCTGTCCGTGGCGGCGTTCCCCGTGATGGGGCACGGGGGCCCGGTCGGGTCGCGGGCCACGCGGCAGGGCACCGGGGCGGACGCCATCGCCACCTGGTCCACCAGGATCTCGTAGGCGTAGGCCCCGAAGGGCGGGGCGAAGGGGGTCGGGCCTTGCGAGGTCAGGGCGTCCCAGGCCGCGGTCCACTGCGCCAGGGTGGGCTGGGCCTCGACGCGCGCCCGCACCTCCTCGAGCGTGCGGGCCGCCAGGTTCGCCGCCACCGTCGCGCTGCCGCTGCGGTTGGTCACGACCAGGATGGTGGCGGCAGCACGCGCCGCAAAGAGCAGCGCCAGTGCCGCCAGCGTGAGGGCCACCACGACTTCCAGCAAGGTGAGGCCGCGCTCGGCCCATCGTCCCTGCCCGCGGCGCGGGATCCGGGTCGGACGCGCACGGCAGGGAGGGTGAGACAGGTTTCCAGGCGGCCAGGGCACGAGACGCCACTCCCTCCACTCGGCCGTGAGTGCTGCAGCGACAAGGGTTGTCGGCTGGTCTGTGAACACGGGCTCATTCGACGCCCCTGGCGCGCGTCCCTCGTTTCGCTACATTTGCTGACATTTGGTCGCAGGGGGATGGACGGGAGCGTGCCGGGAGTTTGGCCTGAACGTCCGGGGAAGTTCTCCCGATCCGGCTATGGGGCGAGCTCGACGCGGCCGCCCACGTTCACCACCACGCGGCGCTGCCCCCCGCCGGGCGTGCGCAGCACCACGGCCCCCGCGTTGGGGTTGCCGAACGGCGAGACGGTCATCGTGTTGCCCGCGAAGGAGGTGCTGGCCAGGTCGATGCGCGAGGGCAGGGTCACGGCCCGCAGCGGCTGCCAGCCGGTGGCCGGGCACCCGGTGGTGACGTCCCACGGATCGGTGGTGAACTGCAGGGTGTAGGCCTCGCCGGCCGGGTCGAAGGTCACCCGCCAGCAGCGCCGCTCGGTGCGGGCCCGCTGCTCCACCAGGCGCAGGTCCCCGACCAGCGTGCGGGCGGCGCCGGCCAGCCGGCGGTCGTCGATGAGGCTGCGGCCCCCCAGGCTCAGCGCCAGGAGGATGCCCAGCAGCACCACCACCACGACCACCTCGACCAGCGAGAGGCCCTGCTGGTCACGGCCCGGTCCAGCGGAGGAGCGTCCCATCGCCATCCCTGTTCCGTCCGCCTCCGCCATGCCCCTGCCGGCCTAGTCGCGCACCAGCTCCTCCCAGATGGGGCGGTCGTAGAGGAGGTCGACGCGATCGCGCGGGTCGGGCATGTTGGGCCACAGCAGCGCGGTGAACTGCGTGGTCAGCGGGATGAACGGGGGGGCCGTGTTGTAGAGGAAGCGCTGGTCGAAGGCCATCTCGCGCCCGTACCCGGTGATGGGATCGAAGCCGCCGAACTCCCCGAAGCGCTTCTGGGTGGCCCCGCCCAGGAAGTGGAGGGTCCCCTTGTCGGGCAGCCTGTTCCACCCCTCCACCCAGAACTGTCCCCACGGCGCGAGCACCCCGGCGTCGATGTAGAGGTCGTTGGGGGTCATGTCCCCCACGACCGTCACGTCCCGGGGACGGATCCGCGGCGCGTCGTCGCGCGGGTTGCTCGCGTCGCAGGAGGACGGGTCGCCGGTGCGGGGGCTGGAGCACCAGGCGTACAGCCCGAGCACGTTGGCCACCGGGTCAGTGGGCCCGGTGGGCGGCTGGGCGTAGACCAGGTGGTTGGTCACGCGGATCTCGCCGTCGGCGGCGATGGTCAGGCGGGTGTCGGGGTGCACGGTGCCGTACAGGCCGGTCCGCGGGTCGCGCGGATCGCTCAGCACGCTGCCGTTCACAAAGAGCATGCCGTTCCACTGCTTCCCCGTGTCGACGCAGGCGGCGTCGTTCCAGGCCACGGCCCCCGGACAGACGCGCACCGCTCCGCCCGGCAGGAGGACGAACTTCTTCGCCGGGACCGCGGGGTCGGCGTGCACGACCACGATCTCCTGCAGGCCGGCGCGGCAAGGCATCGCCGTGCACTGCAGCACCAGGTTGCGGACGTCCCCATGGACGAAGATGCCGCCGCAGGTCGCCGCGGCGCACTCGTCCATGAAGTAGATGCCCGGGGGCAGCCGCACGCCGTTGATCGTCTGGTTGCGGGCGGCGACGTCGATGGCCGGGTCGGTGGTGCGGCTGCGCACCTGGGCTTCACTGGGCTGGAGGGGCCGCGTGGTGGGGGCATCGCCGATGACGGCGCGGAAGGGGCTGTAGTCCCCGGGCGGGTTCAGCACCTGCACGTTGTCGGCCGGCCCGCGCGCCAGCGGCGCGCCCTGGTAGGCCGGCCGGTCGCAGGACGGGTTGCTGTCCGCGGCGAGGAGCTGGGGCGTGCCGCAGTTGCCGAAAAGCACGTTGGACAGGACCTGGCTCACCGTGGAGCGGAACGTCGGGGCCCCCCAGATGGCGAAGCGGCTGTTCGTGTGCACCGGCCCGGAGAAGACCGTCGTGTCCACCAACCAGACCGGGTTGGTCGCGTCGAACGCCGTGTCCAGCGTGGCCGAGGCGAAGCAAACGTAGCAGCGCAGCCCGATAACCAGGGGGAACCCCTGGTCGCTGTCCCATCGCGGGTCGCCCTTGTCGGGGGCGGCCAGCCAGGCGCCGCAGGCGGCGGTGTTGGCCACGGACTTCAGGCAGATGGTGCGGCGAGCCTCCTGGGTGACGCCGGTGGCCACGATGAAGTAGTCGAGCGGCATGCGGAAGTACTGCGGGGGGAAGGGCGGCGGTGGCTGGCAGTCGTTGGACCCCGGCCCCGGGGAGTTGTCGGCCGGCCGCACGTAGACCGTGGCGTACCACGCGCCCACGACGTTCCCCGCCGCGTCGCGGACCTCGATGGGGACGGCCGCGCTCCCCAGCGGGAGCCAGGCGTAGCGCTGCGCGTCGTCCTCCTGCCACTCGCCGGGGTCGCCGGCGAAGGCGGCCACCACCTTCCACGCCTGGCCGCGGTTGGTCTGGCACCAGGTGCGCAGGAGGTTGCCGTCGGCGAAGGTCACGCGGGCGGAGAGCTGGTTGGGGTGGCGCAACCGGTAGCGCAGCTCGGCCAGCGCGCGGTAGGCGCCGGCCTCGGCCAGGTGGAGCGCCTGGGCGCCGCGGCTCTGGGCGTAGGAGAGACCCGTCTCGCTCATCGTGGCCATGGCCAGCGCGGCCACGACGATGGTCAGGACGATGACGGCCAGAACGGCGCTCAACAGGGCCACGCCTGCCTGATCGCGACCGAGGGCCTTCCACATCGTCGAGGTCACCTCTCCTCCTGGCTCAGCGGCCCCGCGGCGTCGGCTTGGGCGTCGGGGTCGGGGTCGGCGTCGGGGTCGGCGTCGGCCGCGGGGTCGGCGTCGGCCGCGGGGTCGGCGCAAGCGTGGGGGTGGGTGTCGGCGCCGGGGTCGGCCTGGGCGTCGGGGTGGGCGTCGGGGTGGGTTTGGGGCTCGGTGACGGGCTCGGTGTCGGCAGCGGGGTCGGTGGTGGCGGTGGCGGCGTGGGTCCCGGCGTGGGCGTCGGGGCCGGGGTGGGCGCCGGCGTCGGCGTCGGCTGGGGGGTCGGCGTGGGACTCGGTCGTGGCGTGGGGGTCGGTGTCGGCGCCGGGGTCGGGGTGGGAGGCGGGGTGGGCGTCGGCGTGGGGGTGGGCGTCGGGGTCGGCGTGGGGGTGGGCGCGCCGGCGCCGAGCGTCACGACCGGGCGCGGCGGCGGCGTGCCCGCCACCGGGGGAACAGGGATCCCGGGCGTGGCCACCGCGCGGCGGAGGAAGACATCGCTCTGCACCGCACCCTCCAGGAGCCCGGCCCCCTGGGCCGGCGCCAGCCCGGCGGGGCGCGTCAGCCGCAGGTCCACCTGGATGCGGACGACGTTCAGGGGGATCGTGGTGGGCGCGTTCGCGGCGTCGAAGTAGCGGAAGACCACGTCGCTGACCTGCGTCGCCAGCACCGTGGTCGTCGTCGCGACGCCGCGCTCCTCCACGCGCTCGAGCTGCTGGCGGGCGGCGTTCAGCCGAAAGGTCACCCGGTAGGCGGTGCGGGTGAGCGGGTTGTCAGCGGGGATGGCGAGGGTGACGCAGTCGGGCGCGAGGGCCGGCGCCGGACAGGCCAGGGTGGCCACGTCCACGCCGGCGGCCCACCGGGCTTCCTGGGCGATGCGCGAGAGGCCGACGCGGGCCTGCTGCTGCACCTCCATGAAGGCCTCGTTCACACTCGCCGAGCGCAGCGACTCGCGCACCATCCCGTACAGCGACCCGACGACGATCACCAGGACGGCGATCCCCACGAGGACTTCGAGCAGGGTGACGCCGCGCGTGGCCCGCGGTGGCGGCCAGCGCCGCAGCGTGGGGATGGGACCGCGCCGGCGCATGGGCTAGCGGTGGTACGCCCCCCGCAGGATGGCCGTCGTCATGCGCACGACGCAGATGGCCTCGTCGGGCAGGGCTGCAGGGTCGAGCTGGCAGGAGACGTGCGGTGGGGGCCGGCGCGTTGTCCCCTCGCCCGGCACGGGACGGGCGCGGAAGTAGACCTCGACCGTCACCCAGCGGACCCGGTCGTCCACCGAGGGGTCCTCGTCGCGCGCGCAGTCCGGGGCGTAGGGGGAGGCGCCCGGGAGGCTCGGCTCGACGTTCCAGGCCGGCAGGAGGAGCGCCTCCTGGCCCGCCCGCGCCGTCACCGCCGCCTCGTTCACCAGGATCCGGTAGCTGTACGCCCCGAAGGGCGCCGCGAATGGGATCGGGGGATCGCTGGGGTTGGGCGGGGTGTTGGCGATGGCGCAGAAGGCGTTCCGCCAGCCCACGCGGGTCGTCTGGGCCTCCACCGACGTGCGCAGCTGCTCCAGTTGACGTGCCGCCAGTCCCGTCGCCACCGTCACGCTCCCGCCCTGGGCGGTGACGCTGAGGATCGTGAGGAAGGCCCGGGTGATCAGGAGGATGACGGCCGCCAGCAGCGACAGCGCCACCAGGATCTCGATGAGCGTAAATCCCCGCTGGCCTCTCATCCGGCCCATCCCGGCTCCCCTCCCGAAGACCGTGCCCCGTTGGCGTGCGCTCCAGACCGTCCCCCGCGCTCCCCGAGGCGACATGCCCGGCCGGGGGAGGCCCGATCCGCACGCCGGCCGGGCTGCCGCCCGGTATGGGAAACGGCCGGTTCCGGTGGATTTTCCGGGGGTGGTCAGGCGTCTGTCCGTCCGCCGGATGGCGGCGCCCCTGGGCCCCACCAGGGCTGGGTGTGGTGACGATCCCCTCCGGCGTCACGGCGACCGCTGGGGCACGGGGATCTCCTGCCAGACCGGCTTGTCGTAGAGACTGTCGGGCGGGCGTCGCACCGCCGCGAAGCGCGCCGACCGCGGCAGGGCCGGGGGGGTCCGGTCCTGCAGCCGCCTGTCGTGGCGGATCACCCGGGCGTACCCCCGCCGCAGGTCCGCCAGGGGGTCGAAGGATCCCACCGGGCCAAAGGTGGCCTGCACGATGCCGCCCAGCAAGTGGAAGGTCCCGCGGTCCTCCACCGTGTCGTGCCCGTCCACGGCGAAGCGGCCACGGGGGGCGAGCACCACCGCATCGACGTAGAGGTCGCGGGGCGCCTCGGCCCCGTCCACCAGCACGCTGCCCGTCGTGCTGTAGAGCGCCAGGAGGTTCACCGCCTCGCCCCCCCGCCCGGGCGGCTCGGCGTAGACCAGGTGGTCCACCAGACGGATGTCGCCCGAGGCGGCGATGGTCAGGACGCTGTCGCGGTGCACCGTTCCCGACAGGCCCCTGATCGCCCCTTCGACGAAGACGACCCCGTTGGGACGGCCCCGGTAGGTGCGGCCGGCCCCGGCGCGCTCGCCCTGGCCGACCCGCACCTCTTCCGCGGCCCAGTCGATCTCCACGCGCCAGACCGGCGACCGTCCCTCGGCCAGCCGCAGCAGGATCACCTGGCGGGGGCCCTCGGCGGCCAGCACCATGCGCTCCACGTCGCCGCGGATGTAGAGCCCGCCCGGCCGCCGCGTGTCCGGGTGACGCACCGAGACGCCGTCGTTGGCCACGAGCACCGCGCCACGCGCGCCGGCCTGGTCGGCGGTCGCGCGCTGGATGTCGGCGTCGACCGGGTCGGGCCCCTCGGGGTCGAGCCCCAGGGCCGCGCGCGCCGGCTTCGGCGGGCTGTCCGGGAAGGCCACGCGCGAGACGCCCAGGTGTGGCTGCCCGCCCCGGTACACCGGGTGGTCGCCCGCACAGCTCCCGCTCCTGGGATTGTCGGCCTGCCGCAGGCTCACCGGCGCGCCGCAGTTGCCGAAGCGGATCGTGGGCGCCGCGCTGCTCACCGGGCCCCCGAAGACCGGCGCCCCCCAGATCCACCACTCCCCGTTGGTGTGCGCGGGGCCGTCCACCACGGTGCCGTCGGTGAGCCAGGTCTCTGAGGTGTCCAGCAGCAGGAGCGCCCACCGCGCCAGGCTGGCCCGCTCCAGTAGGAGTTCCACCGGCCGGTCGGGCGGGCTGCTCAGGCGCACGCCGCGCCGCGCCCCCCCGGCCGACCCCACGGAGAGGACCTCGTAGTGGACGAAGAACCGGTAGCGTTCCTCCGCCTCGGCGCCGGACCGGCATTCCGGCGGTGGCGCGTCACCGCCGGCGGAACGGACCCGGACCGCGGCGGTGAACGTGCCGACCTCTCGCCCGTCCCGGCCCAGCGCCGCGATGGGTCGTCCGCCGCCCAGCGCCAGCACCGCCTCACTGCGGCCGGGATCGGCCCCCCAGTCGCTGGGACCCTCGAAGTGGGCAAACTCCGCCACGACCATGGCGCCCTGGTCGGATGCGCACCACGCCGCCAGTACGTCACCTATCGCCGTGGCCAGACGGGCGTCGAGCTGCACGGCGAGGCGGTGGCGCAGCTCCGCCAGGGCACGGTAGGCCCCGGCCTCGGCCAGGAAGAGGGCCTGGGCCCCGCGCAATTGCCCGCTGGAGAGGGCCGTCTCGCTCATCGTCGCCACCACGAGCGCGCCGACCAGCAGCGTGACGATGAGGATGACCCCCAGCACGGTGACGAAGATGACCCCGTCCTCCCGCCCCAGCGGGCCTCCCCGGCCGGAGGTCAGCCGCATGCGCAGCGCCGCACCTCGCACCGGGGCGGGACGGGTGTGCCGGGGCATGGAATCAGCGCGGGTAGCCGGCGGGCGCGTGGGTGGGGGCGGGGGCGGGTCGCTCCTCCGTGGAAGCGGTCTCGTCCTCCGGCACGGCCTCGCCCGAGCCTGGCGGCCGCTCTCCCCTAGCCCGGGCGGAGGGCTGCGCTCGGTCATCGGCGGTGAGCGCCGTCACGGGCCGAGGGGTGGGCCGCCAGGAGAGATCCCGTCCGGGTTCACCGGCGAGCGGCTCGGTCGGAACGGGCGAGGGGAGCTCCGCCACCCCGACGTTGCGGAGGAGGATGTCGGCCGGTGTGGTCCTGCGCACGCCCCTCCCGCCGGGGGAGGCCGTGGTCACCTCGACCTGCAGGCGGGCCACCTCGCGGGCGTGGGCGGGCTGCCCACCCTGCGCGGTCAGGTACCGGAAGGTGAGCTGGGCGACGCCGGAGGCGAGCACCGCCTCCTGGCCGTCCTGGCGGCGCACCACCTCCTGGCGCCGCGGGTCGTACCGGAACTCCACCCCGTAGGGGCGGCCCGGACGGATGGGATTGGCGGCGGGGATGCGCAGCGCCACCCGGTCGGGGCACAGGCCGGTTGCCCCGCACCCGGCGAGAGGCAGGATCGCTTCCGCCCACCGGACTTCCTCGCCCAGCCGCTCGGCCACGAGGCGCCCCGCCTGCTGGGCATCCAGGGCATCCTCCACCAGTCCAAAGGACTGCATGGCGGTGAGGACCAGGCCGTAGACCCCCGCCAGGGCGACGGCCACGACGGCCAGGCCGACGACGATCTCGATGAGGGTGTAGCCGGCATCGCTCCCGGAGCGCTCGGCGTCGCCTCGGTCGAGTTCGCAGCCCCGGCGCATGGCGGGCATATCCCCTCCTGACGCGGCCGGTCTCTGGGCGCACGCAGGAGCCCGGAGTGGCGGGGATGGGGAACCGTGGAGGGAGCGTAGCACGGGACCTTCCTTAAACCTACTACCGGATCAGCCAGAACCCTCCTCCCCCCCGGCCCCGGTCCTGGCGGAATCCCGGTCCCGTTCCGGCGTATCCTCAGGACAACGGCCTCCGGAGCCGAGCGAGGGACGCGTGGAGGAGGGACGCGTGGAGACCGGCGAGGTCGCGGAGGAGACGAGGGAGGCGCTGAGGGAGCCCTCACACGCGCTCGAACGCAGGAGCCGCGGGCGGCCCGCCGGCTCCGCGGCGCAGGTGGACGCGCGCCGCACAGCGGCAGAAACCTTGCTCGTCTTCGCCGCCGTCCTGGCCGTCTACCTGGCCGCTACGCCCCGGACGAACCAGGCCTACCGCCACTTCGTCTACCAGGCGGACGCCTTCCTCCACGGCCACGTCGACCTGCGCGGCCTCCCGGCGTACTACCACGACGTCGTCCACCTGGATGGGAAGGTCTACGCCCCCTTCCCCCCGGTGCCGGCCGTCCTCCTCCTCCCTCTGGTGGCGGTGGTGGGGACGGACCTGGACCAGGGGCGGGTCGGGCAGGTATTGGCCGCGCTCGCCGTCGCCGTCTTCACGGCGGGGCTGCGCCGGCTGGGACTGCCCCGGGCGGTGCGCCTGTGCACCGCGGCGGCGCTGGCCTTCGGGAGCGTGCTGTGGCCTGCCACGGCCATCGGCACGACCTGGTTCTTCGCCCAGGTGGTCGTGGTGCTGGCGGCGGCGGCGCTGGTCTGGGAGCTGGCCGGGCCGGCTCGAGGCGCGGTGGCAGGTGCACTCCTGGCGGCAGCCTGGCTGAGCCGGGTGAGCCTGCTCCCGGCAGCGCCGGCGGTAGCCCTGTGCCTCTGGACCCGCCACCGCCGGCCTACAGCCCTGTGGGCCTTCGCCGCGGTGCAGGTCGTGGGGCTCCTCATCTATCTGGCCTTCAACCAGGCCCGTTTCGGGGACCCCCTGCAGCTCGGGTACCGCCTCCTCTCGATGGGGGCGCCCAACGCGGAGGCGGTGGCGCGGTGGGGCTTCTTCAACGTGCGCTACATCCCCCACCACCTCTACGCCATGTTCCTCCAGGGGCCGGAACTGATGGAGGGACCTCCCTTCCTCCGCCCCTCCCCATGGGGCCTCGCCTTGATCTTCACGAGCCCGCTCGCGGCGCGGCTCCTCTTCACGCCGCCACCCCCGGAGGTCTGGTGGCCGTGGGGCGCTGTCGTCCTCTCGCTCGTGCTGCCGATGCTGGCCTACTTCTCGGTGGGGTGGGTGCAGTTCGGGTACCGCTACAGTCTGGACTGGTGGGTCTTCCTGCTGGTGCCGCTGGCCTACGCGCTGCGGCCCGCGCCACGCGTGGTGGACTACCTGCTGCTCGCCGCCGGGATCGCCATGAACGCGCTCGGCGTCTACTGGGTGCAACGGCTGGGGTGGTGAGCGTGACCGGGAGTCCGGCCGGCCCCGGCCTCGTGGCGGACCCGCTCCCCGAGCCACCCGAGCGCCTCCCTGCGGCGTCGGCGCAGGCGCGCCGTCTGTGGGTGTGGCTGGCGGTGGCCGCGGCCCTGCGCGTGGCCATCCTGCCGCACGGGGGCTTCCCGTCGGACATCGCCTCCTTCAAGGCGTGGGCGGCCACGCTGGCCGAGCACGGGCCCCGCGGCTTCTACGGCCGGGGGTTTGCCGACTACCTGCCCGGCTACCTGTACGTGCTGTGGGGCGTGGGTGAGCTGACGGCCGCCCTCCGCCTCAACGACGCCGCTGCGCTCGTCCTGCTGAAGCTCCCCGCCGCGCTCGCCGACCTCCTCGGTGCGGCGGTGGTGCTGCGGCTCGCCCGCCGCGTCCTGCCGGAGGCGGGCGCGGTGACCGTGGCCGTCCTCTACCTCCTCCACCCCGCGCTGCTCTTCACGACGGCCTACTGGGGACAGGCCGACAGCGTGGGCGGGCTCCTGGGGGCGGCCGCCCTGTGGCTGGCGCTCCAGGGCCATCTGCTGGCGTGGAGCGTGGCGGCGCTGGCCGTCCTGGCCAAGCCGCAGACCGCACCGCTGCTGGGCGTGATGGGGGTCCTGCTGCTGCGCCGGGCGCTGTGGCCGCCCGAGCGTCCTCCCGCATTCCGGCCGCAGCCCGGCCCCGTCGCCGCGGCCCTCCCCCTCTTCCTGGCCACGGCCGTGCTGGTCGCCGCCCCCTTCGGGGTCGGCCTGCTCGGCCTGCTCCACCTCCTGCGCAGTGCCGCCGAGGTCTACCCCTACGGGAGCGTCATGGCCTTCAACCTGTGGGGGGCCGTGCAGGGGTTCTGGCAGAGCGACCTCGCGCCGGTGGCGGGCTGGCCGCCGCTGCAATGGGGGATCGCGCTCACCGCGGTGGCGCAGGCCGTGGTGCTGTGGGCGGTGTGGCGCCGTCCCGACGAGCGCACCGTGGTGACCGGTGCCGCCACGGCGCTCACGGCCGCCTTCCTCCTCCCCACGCGGATCCACGAGCGCTATCTTCTGCCGGCCCTCCCCTTCCTGCTGGTGGCGGGGGCGGCCGACCGGCGCGTCCGGCTCCCCGCCGGGCTCCTCAGCCTCGTCCTGACGCTGAACCTGCTCTACGCCTACACCCGTCCCTACCTGCAGACGGTGACGCTGCCGGGGTGGCTGGAGGCCACACTCTTCAGCCCGCCGGCCACCCGGGTCCTCAGCGCCCTGGCGGCAGCGACCCTGCCGCTCCTGCTGCGGGCGCTCGTCCTCCCGCCGCGCTCCTGAGCTGCCAGTACAGGCGGAACAGGTCGTAGAAGGCCCGCAGGATCACCCGGAGCCGTCCGCCGGTCTGGCGCCCGGCCCGCCGCGGCCGGTGGGAGACCGGGACCTCGGCGAACCGCGCCCCGGCCCGTCGCGCCCGGGCCAGCAGTTCGGCCGTCATGAAGGCGCCGCGCGACTCCAGCGGCAGCGCGCGCACCAGGTCGCCGCGCAGCAGCTTGAACGCGCAGTTCACGTCCCGCACCCGCACGTCCAGCAGCGCCGCCATGAGCCGCCGCCACAGCGCGGCGAACCAGCGGCGGTGGAGCGGGTCGGCGCGGTGGACGCGGTAGCCCAGGACAAAGTCCGCGCCCTCGCCGGCGGCGGCGAGCAGCCGCGGCAGCTCCGCCGGGACGAACTGCCCGTCGGCGTCCATCAGGAGGATCCAGGTCCCGCGGGAGGCGGCGAAGCCCGTGCGCACCGCCGCACCGTACCCCTGGTTGCGAGCGTGGCGCAGCAGGTGCACCCGCGGGTCAGCGCGCCCCAGGGCCTGGGCCGCGGCCGTCGTCCCGTCGGTGGAGCCGTCGTCGACGATGAGCACCTCGTAGGACCGCCCGGTGGCCGCCAGCGCGGCGGTGAGCTCGCGCACCGTGCGCTCGAGGTTGGCCGCCTCGTTGAAGGCGGGGAGGACGGCGCTCAGATCCACGTCCCGAACCACATCAGCCGCTGGAAGCGCGCCTGGGCCAGGGGCAGTGCCGACAGCAGTGGGTAGTAGGCGACGAACCACAGGGCGGCCGCAGCCAGGTAGAGGCCCACGACGGCCGGTCCGGCCCGCGCGCGCCCGCGGGCCAGGGTCAACGCCAGGGCCAGCACCATGAACGGCAGGGCGGGGAGCATGTGGTAGAGGAAGAGCGCCCGGCCGATGAAGACGTACGGGAGGTAGCTGGCCAGGAATCCGGCCAGGACGAAGGTGCCGGCCGGTGTGCGACGGCGTACCGTCTCCCACCCCAGGAGGAGGAAGGCGGGCAGCGCCGCCCACCACACCACCACGTTGCCGAGCGCGATGATGCCGCGCACCTGCCCGCCGCCCAGGTCCTGGTAGTCGTACCAGATCGGCCGCACCAGCAGGGGCCACGACCACCACGCCGACTGGTACGGGTGCGTGGCGGTGAGCCCGGCGTGGAAGCGGAACATCCAGACGTGGAAGCGCGCCCACTCCCCGAGGTCGTGCCCGCGCAGGAAGTAGGGGGTCCAGGCCAGGAGGTAGACGAGGAGCGGCACAAGGCCGTAGGCCCCGGCCAGGTGGGCCCAGTGCCGCCGTGGCAGGCGCGCCCACCCCTGCCACAGCAGCAGCGCCAGGAAGAGCGGGATCACCCCGAGCGGGGCCGCCCCTGTCCACTTCGTGGCCACGCTCATCCCCGCGGCCGCCCCCGAGAGGTACAGCCACCCGACCCGGCCCGACCGCAGGTAGCGCCAGAACGCCCAGTAGGCGGCGACGAGGAAGGTGACGAGGAAGATGTCCGGCTTGGCGATGCGGCTCTCCACGAAGGCCAGACCGTCCAGGGCCAGCAGCACCGCCGCCATGGCTGCGGTGGACGCGCTGCCGGTGACCTCGCGGGCCAGGAGGAAGACGAGGAGCACGAGCAGGGTCCCGCTCACCGCGGGGGCCAGCCGCCACCCCAGCGACCGGTCGCCGGCCACCGCCATGCCGGCGGCGATGAGGAGCTTGCTCATGGGCGGGTGGGTGATCTCTTCGGTGATCTCCTGCCCGGCCAGGTACTGGCGTGCCGCCTTGGCGTAGTAGATCTCGTCGAAGATCATGGCGGGCGGCTCGGCGAGGCGGAAGGCGCGGACGCCGCCGGCGAAGAGCAAGACGGCGGCGAGCAGGACCAGGGGACGCGACACCGACTTGGGTACGGAGGTGAGCGGCTCGATTGTCCCTCAGGACGGCGGGCTGTCAGGCGGCAGCGCCTGCCCGTGGACGACCCGCCAGACCCCGGCCGCCCGCGCCACGTCGTGCTCGTCCACCACCGCAGAGACTTCGGCCACGAGGTATCCCTCGGCATCCCGCACCCGCAGGCGCCCGCGCACGACCACATCGGCGAACAGCAGGGCCTGGAGGTCGGGGAGGGGCACCTGCCGGCGTTCGGCCTCGTGGGCCAGAGCAGCCTCTAACCTGTCGACACGGGCATCCAGCGCCATGGCGGATCTCCGGGCCCATCCTAGAAGTGGGGGCTGGGGGTGTCAAATGAGCTCGACGATGCGCTATGCGAACCGTCGAGGATCAGGGCCCGACCTTGGTGGAGGAACCGTCGGCGAAGAGCGTCACCAGGATGGACTCGCCGGCGACCAGCCCGCACTTCATCGGCCGGCCCCCGCCGGCCTGACCGGTCGCCCGCATCTGAATCTCTGTGGCGGTGCCACCCGGCGGGACGATCTCGTACGCCCAGCACGAACCGGAGGTCGGGGGTGGCACGAAGCCGAGCTGGGCCGGGTCGGTGATGCCGACCCACGTGTCGTACTCCTGGTAGTGCATCCAGGCGAAGCGCTTCAGCTCGATGAGGACCTGGTGGGCCTCGGCGGCCAGGGCCCCCTCCCGGGCGCCCAGGTACCGCGGCAGGGCCAGTGAGAGCAGGACCCCCAGGATGGCCAGCACCACCACCAGCTCGACCAGGGTGAAGCCGGACGCTGCGGGATCGGGTCCGTCGCGGCCAGGGCCACTCCCCGCAGGCCCGCCCTGTCCCCTGCGCAGCCGCCCGCGCCACCTTGTGACGCCCCGGGCCGTCGCGGCCTTGGCTGCAGCGCGCGCCGTTACCGCGTCGGCCGCGGCGCGGATCGCCTCCAGGTGGTGCGGCGTGATGCGCGGTCCGTAGAGCGCCTCCTCCACCACGGCCGTCATCCTCCTCACCTCCGGCCAGCCCAGCGCGCGCTCGGCCCGCCCGGCGAACTCCCGTGGCGTCTCCGCCTCGCCGCGCGCCAACCCGCGGCGGCGCAGCACGCGCAGGCAGCGCGCATACTCCGCCAGGACGCCGTCCCGCGGGTCGGCCGGCCGTCGACGACGCCCCATCCGGGCCCCGACCAGGATGATGAGGATCAGGAGGAGTGCGGCCTGCGCTGCCGGGGCCCATAGAGGGGATGCCCACCCCGGCCGCCCCGCAGACCCGTCGGGGTGCCCCGGCCAGCGCGTGCGCAGGTAGCGGGCCAGCCCCTCGAAGCCCCACCGCGGCGCCGTCCGGGGCAGCGCCGCCGGCTCGGCGAACCCCGGTGTGGGCTCGAACTCCACCCAGCCGACCTCCGGGAAGAAGACCTCGACCCAGGCGTGCGCGTCGCTGCTGCGCACCTCCAGGAGCCCGGTCAGCGGGTGGAAGGTGCCGGGTGTGTACCCGGTGGCGAGCCGCGCCGGGACCCCCACCAGGCGCAGCAGAACAGCCATGGCGCTGGCGAACTGCTCGCAGTACCCCCGCCGCTCCTCGAAGAGGAAGTAGTCCACCGCGTCCCCCGGCCGGCGCTGCGGCGGGATGGTGAGGTCGTAGCGGTAGTGCGTCCAGAGGTACCGGTTGACCCGCAGGGCCCGCTCGTAGGGGGTGCGCGCGCCCGCCGTGATCGCCTCGGCCAGCCGCCGGACCCGCTGCGGCACTGTGTCGGGCACCTGCAGGTAGCGCGCCAGGAGCTCGTCCGGGTAGCGGTCGCCGGCGGCGGCCAGCCGGGCCGGCGTGGGGTCGACCACGCGCGAGACGACGGTGTAGATCATCCCCGGCTCGAGCACGAAGGGGAGCCGCACCGCCGAGTAGCGGTCGACGAAGACGTGCCGCCCCGGGAAGTAGACCTCCTCCACGCGGGGGGCGGCGAAGGCGACATTGGGCTGTTCGCGCTCGACGTAGAAGGTCTGGATCAGGCGCCGTGCCCCCCGCGACGAGGCGTAGCTGTCGTCGCGGCCGCGGAGGACCTCGATGGGAGGGACGACGGCGGTGTGGCGGCGTACCCGGTCGTCGCCGATGCGCCAACCCGTCCCGGTGTAGACATCGAAGACCAGCGCCCGCCACAGCCGCGGCTCCCCGGCGCGCACGCGCATGACCAGGGCGTCGTTGAGCCGACCGCGCAGCCGCAGCTCCACGGTGGGACTGAAGCCAAAGTACCCGTGCGGGTTGAAGACGGTGGTGCCGCCCGCCGTGCCCGCGGGGTAGGCCGGGTTGACCACCTCGCCGTCCAGCGTCGGTCCCAGCGGGACGCGCGGCGTGAAGGGGAACGAGGTGATGAAGAGGCCGTCCAGGCGCGGGGTGGCCAGGAAGACCACGACGGCGAGGGCCGCCAGCGGCACCGCGGCGCGCACGGCCGAGCTGCCGGTCTCGCGCAGCCCCGCCAGGACCCGCAGGCCGCTCCCCACGCGGCCCCCCTCCGTCGCCCTTTCCGCAGCCGGCGCGGGCCTCCCGCCTCCTGCCGCCTCGCGCGCCGCCTCGGCGGCATTCAGCATCAGCGCCGCGACGGCGGCCACCAGGTAGGGGGTCAGGTAGAGGGCAAAGCGCAGGTCCAAGCTGAAGGCCGCCGCCACGGCCATCAGCACCAGCGAGGTGAGGAGGCTGAAGAGCAAATCGCGCCGGCGCGGCAGGTCGAAGCTGTGCAGCACCTGCAGCCACAGCAAAAAGACGGTGAGGGGGATGCTGGTGTGGTACGGCGCCGCCGCCAGCGCCCGCAGGAAGGCCCACCCGGCGAGGAGGCACCCCAGGGCCAGCGCCGCCTTCAGCCAGGTGTTGCGCCGCCGGCGGCGGTACCAGGAGACGACGAACCCGCAGGTGGCCAGGGCCAGCATCTCCCAGCGCAGAGTCCCGAAGTCCTGGTGCGCGGTGATGGCCAGGATGCTGAGGAGGACGCAGAGGTAGACCCACACGCGCAGCGCCCCTGAGCCCGTGCTGGGAAGATGCGCGTGGTCTGCCGGACCGGCCGGTGCGGTCGGGCTGCCGTTCCGTGCCAGAGAACGCCGCGGCATGGGCTCCACGATGCTCTGGGACTTCCTCTGAGGCCCGCGTTCAGGGGCGGCCGGACCCCTTGCCGGCCCTGGCAAGGGCGTCCGTCGGGACCGGCCGGTCACAGGCCCCCCGAAGTCCATGCCCAACTCGCCGATGGTTTTCTCGAAGTCGCCTTGTCCCGGGTAGGTCTGTGCTACGCTACGCGTGAAGGGAATCTGGACCATGCTCGAGGCCCGTGTGGACAGGCTGGAAGCTGCCCTGCAGCGCCTTGCGGAGGCTCAGGCCCAGCTGACCGCCACCGTCGCCGAGCTCGCCCGGCGCCTGGACCAGCTGACCGCCAGGGTGGATCGGATCGACCAGCGGGTGTCCTGGCTCGTGGGCGACGCGCTGGAACGCCGGTACCGGGAGCGGGCCCACGCATACTTCATGGGGTTCCTAACCCGCCTCGAGGTAGTGACGGGAGACGAGCTGGCCCGCCTCGCCCACGACGCCCAGCGGCGCGGAATCCTCTCCGGGCCCGAGCACCAGGACCTCCTCCTCGCGGATGTGGTGGCGCGAGGGCGCCGCCGCGACCAGGAGACGGACGCCTACCTGCTGGCGGAGGTCTCGGTGGTGATTGACAAGGGAGATGTGGAGCGTGCGGCTCGGCGGGCGGCCCTCTGCAAGCGCGTCGTCGGAGCGCCCGTGCTCGCCGTCGTGGCCGGAGAACAGATCCTCCCGGACGCCGAGCGCGAGGCTACGCTGGCCGGCGTGTGGCGCGTGCTCGACGGACGTGCCGTGAGCCCGGGTGGCAGCGCCTAGCCAGACCGGGCATCCGGAGCCACGACCACCACTTCCTCCACGCCCGTCCCGCCGGGCTCTGTCGCCACGAGGACCAGCGTGCAGTCTCGTGCGATCGCCCGGCCCGCACTCACTGCCACGGAACGGTCCGGCCCCCCTCCCTGCCAGCGCGCCAGGGCGTCCCACTGCCCTTCCCACCGGTCGAGCGCGACCGGCCGTCCCGTGGGACCCGGCAGGATGAGGCGGGCCGGATGGCCGCGCGCCATCGCCGTCCGCAGCAGCGAGGCCGCCGCCCTGGCCGCGGCGTCGAGCGTCTCGCGGGGCGCTGTGGCCGGCGCGTGCAACAGGACAGCCAGCGTGCGCGGCGGAGGAGCTTCCAGCTCCTTCACCATGAGCCGCGCCCGTCGGGCCGTGGCCCGCCAGTGGATCAACCGCGCGGGGTCGCCCGGCCGGTGTTCCCGCACCGTCCCCGGCTCACCCTCCTGGGCCCAGCGCGGTGCGCCTCCCGTACTACCTAACCCTGTCCCTGCCGGCAAGGCCGGGAGGAGGTGAGCCCGTGGCCGCACGACGACCTCGACGTCCACCGGGCAGGCGGTGCGGGCGCGCGCCAGCCCGAGCAGGCCGGGCGAGGCGATGCGGAGGACACGCAGCCGGTGCGCGCCCCGCGGTAGGCCCGAGAAGGAGAGTGACGCCTGTCCATGCCATCCCCGAGGCGTCGAGGGCAGCGCCACCCGCCCCACGCACCCGGCGATGTCCCCCTCGACCAGGAGCGCCCACCCGCGCCCTCGCCTCCTGATCTCGAGCGGGACGGCCACCGGTTCCCCCTCGACCACAGGCGGCACAGCGCGCACCTCGACCACCAGGCCGCGCACGCCGCTCCGCGCACTCCACCACCCCACGACGAGCGCGGCGAGCAGGACCCCCATCAGGAGGAAGAGCCACCCGGCCTGCAGGTTCGTGGCCAGGAAGAAGAAGAACCCGGCCAGGGCGAGGGTGACGGCCCCCTCACGCGTCGGCACGGCGCCGCGCCACGCGCGATTCCTCCGCCGCGGCGGTGTGCAGGGGGACGGGCACGTCTCTGAGGAGACGCTCCACCACACCCGCCCCGGCCGCCTGTCCCTCGCCGGGGCCCTCCTCCCGCAGGACGAGCCGGTGCACCAGGACCGGGACAGCCAGGGCCTTCACGTCGTCGGGGAGGACGAAGCTGCGCCCCTGCAGTGCCGCCCGCGCCTGGGCCGCACGCAGCAGGGCGATCCCCGCCCGCGGGCTGCACCCCAGCACCACTTCCGGTGCAGCACGCGTCCGCCGGACCAGCTCCAGCGCGTAGCGCCGCACCGCCTCGCTGACGTGCACCGTGCGCACCTCGCGCTGCAGCGCCACCACCTGCTCGACGGTCACCACTGGCTCCAGGGTCTCGATGGGGTGGGCGGCGACGTGCGAGGCTAGCATGCGGAGTTCGTCGTCGCCGCTCGGGTACCCCAGCGAGGTGGCCACCATGAAGCGATCGAGCTGCCCTTCGGGCAGGGGGAAGGTGCCGTGGTGCTCGACGGGGTTGAGGGTGGCCAGGAGGAAGAAGGGGCGAGGCAGCGGGTGGCTGCGCCCCTCCACGGTCACCTGACCCTCGTCGAGGGCCTCCAGGAAGGCGGCCTGGGCGCGCGGGGTGGCACGGTTGAGCTCGTCGGCCACCACCACGTGGGCGAAGAGGGGCCCGGGGACGAAGCGCAGCTCCCCGGTGCGCGGGTCCAGGATGGCGCTGCCGGTGATGTCGGCGGGCAGGAGGTCGGGGGTGCACTGCACCCGCGAGACCTCGCCGCCGATAGAGCGGGCCAGCGCCCGCGCCAGCATCGTCTTCCCCACGCCGGGGACGTCCTGCAGCAACGCGTGCCCGCCGGCGAGCAGCGCGATAACCACATGCTCAACGGTCTGGCGCGTACCGAAGATGACGCGCTCGATGTTGGCGACGAGGTTGCTGATGGCCATCTCTTCCGGCATGATTAGGTCTCTGGCGGGCACGAAGGGACCTGCCGGTGGTCTGCCGACAGAGGTCATGCGAAGCCTCCAGGTCTGTTCAACGCCCCTCCGCCGTCCGGGCCAGGCCGTCCCTCCGTCCGGCGGTTCGCTGCCAGGTCCACACATTGTGGACAAGGTAGTTGAAGCCGCCCCCCACGCCGATGGCCAGCATGTTGGCCCCCAGGAGGGGCAGGGGGATCCGGGTCAGGACGGTGAGGGTGCCCAGGTAGATCAGGTTGCCCAGGCCCGTCGTGGCATAGTACCGCAGCAACCGTTTTCCCTTGGCCCTCCATCCCCGAGAGCGGCGGTCCGACCACGTGAAGGCGTCGTTCAGGAGGAAGTTGGTGAAAGTGGACACCACGGCGGCGAGGGCACCTCCGACCGGTGTGGCCAAGGTCCCAACCCCTGTCGCCAGCCAGAGCACCAGCGAGTTCACCCCGATGCCCGTCAACCCGACAAGGAGAAACCGCACGGGACGCACCCGCAGCGTGGGGACGAGCAGCCGTCGGATCGCCGGGAGTGGAGACGCCATCGTGGCCCAGGATACCACCGGGTTCAAGGTCCCCCTCCCCACCCGGGGGTCCCGTCATGAGCTCCTGCTCCTCCCTGAGAGGTATGTTCGCCCCCGGGGAGGTGGCGGACACTCAGCGCCAGCCCTGCGACCGTCCAGAAGACGTTGGCCGGGCCGATGTGACTCCAGGCTGATTGCAACCAGAGGGCATAACCGGCCAGTCCGGCAAGCAGGCCCGTGCCGACGCGTTGGGCCTCCCCTCCGGCCCGTACCGTCGCCAGGAGGGAGCGGAGAACGACGAGCCAGATCCACAGGTAGGCCGCCAGACCGAACAGCCCGGCACTGAAGGCGATGTGCAGCACCTCGTTGTGCGCCGTGTCGATCCCGGACAGCGCGAACCCGTACAGCTCGAAGTACTCACGGGAGCCAAGACCGGGGAGACGCCCGGCCAGGCTGGAGAGGCCCCAGCCAAACAGCGGGCGATCCGCGATAAGAGGAAGGATGTGCTTCCAGACAAAGAGCTTCATCCGCAGGGAGTTGTCCGTGCCGAGGTCTCCAGTAGTCCGCCCGACCAGCTCGCCTCCCGGACCGGTCAGCGTCAGCAGGATCGTGAGGGCCCCGAGGCATGCGCCTACCCCCAGCGCCGGTTTCCGGGGCATCGGGTGGCGGGGCGGGCGGACCACCAACACGAGGACGGCCAGCACGAAGCCGGCAAACGCGGCTCGCGTCCCCGACGCCACCAGGGCGCCGTACACCAGCGCCAGGATCCCAAGGAGGAACGACCGGCGCGCGCGTGCCTCACTGCTGGTCAGGAGGGCTGCCAGCAGCACCGGGATCAGGAGCAGCGTGTACCCGCCCAGGAAGACGGGGTTCCCAAGCGTGGCGAATGCTCGCCAGCCGAAGTAGGGACGTCCCCGTGATGGGTCGGGGATGACCCCAAAGAAGGCGGCGGGGTCCACCGGCCGGAACCCCACCCAGCCCAGCGGGTCCGCTCCATAATATTGTGCCAGCCCGATGGCCCCGATGAGGGCGGCACTGGCCACGATGACTTTCAGCACAGGCTGCAGACGCTGTGGAGGCAGGCGTGTGGCCGTCCAGGCCATGAGGAGGTAAGCGACATAGGTGAGGAAGCCGTCACCGCGGCTCCTGGACGGAAAGAAGCTCAAGAAGGGCCGTGGGGCCAGGAGCGTGGCGAGGGCCATCGCCAGCAGGAACGCCACCAGGGGAAGGTCCAGGCGCGACCGAGAGGCCCGTATCCCTCCGCGCCACAGTCCGTACAGACCGACGAGGCTGAGGAGCGCTGAGAGCAGGGTGAAATCGACTTTGAGGTCATTGGTCGGCATGAGCGGGGCGACCGCGGCGAAGCCGATGAGCCCGGCCTGCACAGCACCCCATCCGACCGCCGCGGCGCGCGCCCGCTCCGTGACACCGTCAGCCATTCGCCCGACCGACGGGGCCGCCCGCAGCCCAGTGCCGACCCACCGGCCGCGCAGCCCTGGGGCATTAGAAACCGGCATGGAACGGCCTCCCGTCACGGTGCAGGACGCCTCGCGGCAGGAGCAGGCGCAGGTACGCCCCGAGCGTCTGACCGAGGCGGATCTTGCTCCGCCCCTGCTTCCGGTCGTACCTCAGGTCCAGCGGGACCTCTCGCACGCGAGGGCGAAACGGTCGAAGCTTCACGAGGAGCTCGGGCATCACGGCAAATCCTCGTGTCTCCACCAGACGGTTCCCGTAGTGCGCCAACGCCTGCCGGAGCAGCCCCGCCCGGCAGGCCCGATACCCTGAGGAGTAGTCCCTGACGCCCGGAAGGCGAAACCGGAGCGTGAGTACAACCCTCGCCTGCCAGCTGAGAAACCGGCGCAGCAGAGGGACCCCGCGCTGCCGACCTCCGGGCGCGTATCGCGAGGCGATCACGACGTCGGCACCGTCCTCAAGGGCCCTGGCCATCGCAGGGAGCAGCCCCGGTGGGTGGGTGTTGTCCGCATCCATCGTGGCGATGACGTCCTGCCGATCTGCCTGGGCCAGGATGTCGCGCAGCCCGGTGAGGAGCGCAGCCGGAAGCCCCCGGTTCTGCTCGTGCCCGAGAACCCGGACCGGCAGACGCGCAGCGGCGGCGAGGGCCACCCGGCGCGTCTCGTCCGTGCTCCCATCGTCGACAACGACGATCCGGTAAGGGATCCCGCTGCCCCGCAGGGCTCGGTCAATCTCCCCGAAGAGCGCGGGGAGGTTGCGGGCTTCGTTGTACGCGGGCAGCAGAACCCAGATCACGACGAGCTCTCCTGGTGCTGGTGGCGGCGCGAGAGCCAGAGGAACAGGTAGACCCGGTGGAAGTCCCGACCCCAGGCTTCGACGAAGTGGGGGGCCAGCGTCTCGCCGAGGCGCCGGCGTGTCGGGTAGCCCAGGGGCAGCGTGGCCACGATCCACAGGCGGGGGTGGCCGGCGGCCAGCGCCTGGACCCGACGCGGCGCCAGGGGACCCCCCGGTCCCGTTGCGGCTGGAGCCAGGACCTCGCCGGGGTCCAAGGCCATCGAAGGGATCCTGCGCGGCAGGTAGTACGTGACGACCTCCGCCCCGGACGCGGGGACGAAGAGCACGATATCACCCGGTCTTAGGTGCGCGTCCAGGTAGCGCGCGGCGGCCCGCCAGTCCCCGTAGCCGGGCACCCGGTAGTACTCGCTCAGGACGGGGACCACACTCGACACCGGGAGCACCAGCAACGCCGCCAGGGCCCGCCGTTTGTCGGCAAACCCGGCCGCCAGTGTCCACATCCCGCCGGCCAGGGCCAGGGCGACCGCCGGCAGCACGAACGAGAAGTAGCGGGAGTAGAAGACGTTCCACCTGAGGGAAACCAGCCCGGCCAGCCCGAGCGGGACGAGCGTGCCGAGGGCCAGGAACCACGCCGAGGATCGGCTCGGGCAGGTGGCGATGCCGTAGGCCGCGAGGAGCGCAAAGGGCAGGAGCAGCGGGGCGGTCAGCACGAACCCGGTCGTCCCGACCGTGTAGTACGTTCCCAGCCCGTAGAGCCGGCCGCCGAAGGCCAGCAATCCGAGCAGGTCGGCGAGGGTCTGCAGCGTGAGCGGAGGTCGGAACGACGGCCATCCGCGCCCGTCGGCCAGCTGCTGCAGCAGCGCGGGCACCCAGGGAAGGTAGAGCACCCCCACCCCCACGGCGCATGCTGCGAACATGGCGAGGCGAGACCGTGACAGCCGGGTGCGGGCGAGGAAGAGCACGTGACCGGGGAGGACGAAGAACGCCAGGTAGTGCGTGTACAGCGCCAGCAGCGTGGACAGGCCGTACGCCAGCAGCCACCGGGCACGTCCCTCCTCGACCCACCGGAAGAGGGCGAGGCCCGCGGTCCAGACCCACACCGCCAGCCAGGGGTACATCCTGGCTTCCTGGCTCGCCTGCACGTGGAACGGCGAGATGGCTAGCAGGAACGCCCCCAGCAGCCCCACTTGAGCGGAGATCAGTCGCGCACCGAGGAGATAGGTGAGCCCGACAGTCAGTAGACCGCCGAGTACGGAGAGGAGCCGCAACCGAAACTCCGTATCGCCCACGAAAGTCATCCATCCGCGTAGCATGAAGTAAAAGAGCGGGGGATGCGCATCCCGCTGGGCGACGAGGGTGATGATCTGCGCCAGGGGATGACGGGCCACGAAGACGCTGTACAGTTCATCGAAGGAGAGGGTCTTGTGGTCGAGGGCGTACAGGCGCACCGCCAGCGCCAGGAGGAGCGCCGCCATCAGCAGGAACGACGTCCGGCGCTCCCCTCCGGTGCGCCACCCCGGCTGCGCGACGCGGACCGCTGGCACCATCATGGCCTCTGGTCCCGCTGCAGAGAGCTGTCCCACCGAAAGAGGTGGAGGTACCCGAAGCCCGCATGGCGGCTCTCCCGGAAGCTGCCCGCTGTCTGGCGCAGGAGGGCGAGGCGGGCCTCCACGCCAATCGGCGCCGCGGCGACGACCCACAGGCGGGTGCGGTGACGCGCGAGCGCCTGCAGGGGGACCGACAGAGCGTCGCCGGTGCGGAAGCCCACCACCCGCCCGCCCTCCACAATCTCCTGAGGATTGGCCGTGAGGATGGTGTGGGGCCTCCGGTAATAGTACTCGAACGGCAACCGCGTGAACGCCGGGATGAAGAGCAACACGTCTCCCGGTCCGGCCTGGAGACGCAGGTAGTCGGCCGCGCCCCGCCAGTCATGGGTGGGAGGCGTCGTGAGGAGGCCGTTCAGGGCGGGGGCGACGTAGAGGGCCGGCACGGCAAGGGTCACCGCCAGGGCCACCGGAAATCGCATCCCGCCGACCGCCCGCGCAACCCTGACCACCCCGGCAGCAAGGAGGATGGCGAAGAACGGGGTGAGGAAGGCAAAGTAGCGCTTCTGGAACAGGTTCCACTCCAGCGACACCACGGTGACCGCGGCGAACGGCAGCAGCCACGTCCAGAGAAGGAGCCGCCGCTCCCCGGTGCGGAGGTGGGTCATCCCTGCCAGGAGGAGCAGGAGAATGGGGAGGAGCGCCACGAGGGGATACGCCGGTTGCGGGAGGCAGACCGACGGCGGCGAAGGGTCGGTGAACCGCAGGGGCACGAGCCTGCACGTCTCCGGGAGGACATTCGCGTAGGCCCCGGCGTGGAGATAGGTGGCCGTGCCGAAGAGACCCCCTCCAAAACTCCAGAGGGCAAAGACGTCGGCGATGTCCGAGGGGCGGAGCGGCGGGCGGATAGACGGCCACGAGCGCACCGTGGCGATCTGTGCGGGCAGGCTGGGCAGCCAGGGCAGGTAGAGGAGCGCCGCAACCACCATGGACGCCAGCCACGCACGGGCGTGAGCCCTACTCCCCACCGACAGAAGGACGTACGCCCCATGGGCCAGGACGACGAGCAGGGCAAAATGGTGGGTGTACAAGGCGAGCCCCTGCAGGGCCGCATAGAGGATCCAGTGCCGGCGGAGGGGATGCTCGAGCGCCAGGCAGAGCGTGTAGGTGGACCCGAGCGCGAACGCCGTCAGCAGGGCGTACATGCGGGCTTCCTGGGAAGCGGCCACCGCATACGGCGACGCGGCCAGGAAGAGCGCCGCCAGGAGACCGTTCATCGAGCCGCCGACTCGACGGCCGAGCAGGAAGGTCAGGGCGATGGCCACCGCCCCGGCGACGAGGGAGGGGAGGCGCAGGACGAGCTCGGACTCGCCGGCAACAGCCATCCACAGGTGCAGGAGGACATAGTAGAAGGGCGGATGGGTATCGTACGAGCGCAGCAGCCGGGGGATCTCGGCGAGGGGCGCCCGGGCGATGAAGACGCTGTAGGTCTCGTCGAACCACAGGCCTCGCGAGAGGCCATAGGCTCGCACGAGCACACCCACGATCACGAGGCAGCCGAGCAGGATTGGCGCGGTGAGCCTCGTGTCCCAGACGGCCCGATGCCAGACCGGGCGAGGAGTGAGCGGCGCGTCGACCAAGCGGATCGTCATGCCGATAAGACATTGGAGGGCGGGGTCAGCCCGCCCTCCACTGTGCACACAACGTAGAGGCTGTTTAGAAGTTGCAGCCCTGAGTGGATGAACCGTCGTTGTTCAGGGTGACGGAACACACGTCGCCGGGCTCGACTGGAGCGCCTCCCGACAAGCCGGACATGTCCCACCGGATGCTGCTGGCTGACCCGCCGCCCGCGCCGATCGTGGGGGTCGTCCAGGCGGTGCCGCCCGGCATGACTAAGCTGATGTCGCCGATGGCCGAGGGGAACTGGCTGTACTCCTGGTAGTAGGCCCAGGAGAGGGTCTTGGCCTCTTGGAGGATGTTGTCCGCCTCAGCCTTGTACGCGCGCTTGCGGGCGCCGAGGTAGCGGGGCACGGCGAGCGCAAGCAGGATGCCCAGGATGGCGAGCACGACGACCAGCTCGATGAGGGTGAAACCGCCCTCAGTGCCGGCCCGCCGCTTCTGCTGCCAGAAGAACCGAAGCAACGATACCGACCTCCCTTCGTGCTTTCGTGAGTCCCCTCTCCCTGCGGCCGGCTCCCTCCGGGGCGCGCCCACAGGGTCCTACCCTCCACTGCGGCCAGGTCCTCCTGGCCCGGCCATCACCTCCCACCCCTCTCGAGACTGTCGGTGGGGGATCCTGCAGCCCACCATGCCCCTATACCCAGGATGGGAGAGGGATAGACGGCCGGGCGGGCCGGGCGCCCGCCGCCCGGCCGCGGGCGCCCCCTACTTGATCCCCCCGCCCGTGGCCAGCGAGAAGATCGGCAGGTAGAGCGAGATGACCATGGCCCCCACGACCACCCCCATGAAGATGATGAGCATGGGCTCCAGCATCGACGTCAGGCTCTGCACCGTCGTCTCGATCTCCACGTCGTAGAAGTCGGCCACCTTCTGCAGCATGCTCTCCAGGGCGCCGGTCTCCTCACCCACCTTGGTCATCTGCACGACCATGGGCGGGAAGACGCCGCTGAACTGCAGGGGGATGGCGATGGACTGCCCCTCCCGGATGCTGTTGCGCACCGCGTCTACCGCCTCGCCGATCACGGTGTTGTCGATGGCCTTGGCCACCACCTCCAGGGCCTGCATGATCGGCACGCCGCTGGCGATGAGCGTCCCCAGCGTCCGGCTGAAGCGGGAGACGACGATCTTGCGGTTCAGGTCGCCCAGCACCGGCAAGCTGAGCTTCAGGCGGTCGTAGCGGGCCCGGCCCGCCGGCGTGCGCAGGTAGCGGCGCAGGCCGTAGACCGCGGCGGCGATGGCCCCGAGGAAGACGTACCAGTAGGTGCGCAGGGTGACGCTCACCGCCATGGCGACCTGCGTGGGCAGGGGCAGGCTGGCGTCCCCGCCCAGCTCCTTGAACAGGTTCTGGAACTGGGGCAGGATGACGATGGTCATGAACATCAACCCGCCCAGCGCCGCCGCGGTCAGCAGCGCCGGGTAGACCATGGCCGCACGGATCTTGCTGCGCAGCTCCTGCTCCTTCTCCAGGAAGGTGGCGATGCGGTTCAGGACCTCGTCCAGCACCCCGCCCGTCTCGCCCGCCTTCACCATGTTCACGTAGAGGCTGCTGAAGACCCGGGGGTGACGCCCCAGGGCCTCCGAGAGCGGCTTGCCCGACTCGACGTCGAGGCGCACCTGGGCGGTGATCTCCCGGAGTTTCTTGTTGGCCGTCTGCTGCTCGAGGATGGACAGCGTGCGCACCAGCGAGAGGCCGGAGTTCACCATGGTGGAGAACTGGCGGCTGAAGATGGCCAGGTCCTTCAGCCCGACCCCGAAGAGCCCCTGCAGGAGGTCCCCCAGCTCGCGCCGCGGGGCCTGCTTCTCCAGGTTCGTGATGAAGAACCCCATGTCGCGCAGGCGCTCGACGACGGCGGCGTCCGAGTCCGCCTCGATGGTGCCGGCGATCACGCGCCCGCTGGGATCCTTGGCGCTGTAGCGGTAGATGGCCATGAGGTCACCTCACGTGGGTCTCGCCAGTCTCTCTGCCCCCGGGAGGCCCGTCGAAGACCTCCTCCACGGGGAGGCGCAGGTCGGGCAGGGCGCCGGGGACCAGGACCGTCCCGGGAGTGGCGTGGTCGACCTCGTGGTACCTGCCCTCCCGCGGGGCCCGGTAGACCTCGACCCGGCGGTGGGGAACGTCGACGATCCACACCTCGGGCACGCCGGCCCGGGGGTCAGCGGGAGAGCCATCTGGCCTCCCCTCTGCCATCGGGGTGGGCGTGTCTCTCCCCGATGGGCGGCATCTCGACCAGGTGCCCCTGCACCAGCTCCAGGCGGTCGTCCTCGTGGAGGATGCCGGCCTGCGTCATCCGCAGGACCTCCTCCCAGGTGAACCGCCGCTGCGCGACCGGGAGCGCCATGCCTCGCCTCTCCCCTCACCCTATCGGAAGATCGATGCCGGTTTCCAGGGGGACACGCCGGTGGCGGGGCCCTGGATGGCGCCGGTCGGATGGCGCCCCTCGGGTGGCACCGGCCGGGTCGCGCCGGTCGGGACGGCGCCGGCCGCGACCGCGGCGGGCCTACCGCCGGGCCGGGCTCGAGGCGCGGATCGTGTACTCGGGGACGTCGCCGCCGGCCTCGGCGATCATCTTGCGCAGCTCCTCGGGGTGGATGGCCCGCCCCATGGCGTCCTCGTAGGTGATGAGCTTGCGCAGGTAGAGGTCCCGCAGCGACTGGTCCATGGTCTGCATCCCGTACTGGCTCCCCGTCTGGATGGCCGTCTCGATCTGGTGGGCCTTGGCCTCGCGGATGAGGTTCCGGATGGCCGGGGTGGCGATCATCACCTCCACGGCGGGCACGCGGCCGATCTCCTCCAGCGAGGGCCACGCGCTGCCCGACGCACTCCCCAGGCGGGAGCGGGCCGGGGTGCGCCGCCCGCCGCCGGCAGGGTTGTAGCGGGCGTTGGGCAGGAGCTGCTGGGAGATGACCGCCTCGATGACCATGGCCAGCTGGATGCGGATCTGCTGCTGCTGGTAGGGCGGGAAGACGTCGATGATGCGGTCGATGGACTGCCCGGCGGTGGCCGTGTGCAGCGTGGCGAAGACCAAATGCCCGGTCTCGGCGATGGTCAGCGCGGCGCTGATGGTCTCCAGGTCGCGCATCTCGCCGATGAGGACGACGTTGGGGTCCTCGCGCAGGACCGCCCGCAGGGCGTTGGGAAAGGACTGGGTGTCGAAGCCCAGCTCGCGCTGGTTGACGATGGACTTCTTGTGCGTGTGCAGGTACTCGATGGGGTCCTCCACCGTGACGATGTGGACGGCCCGCTCGGAGTTGATGAAGTCGATCATGGCCGCCAGCGTGGTGGACTTGCCGTGCCCGGTGGGCCCGGTCACCAGCACCAACCCCCGCGGCTTGCGGGTCAGCTCCTTGAGGATGGGCGGCAGGTTGAGCTGCTCGACACTGGGGATGGTCATGGGGATGACGCGGGCGGCGATGCCCACCGCCCCCCGCTGCCGGTAGATGTTCACCCGGAAGCGCCCCAGCCCCGGGACGCCGTAGGAGAGGTCCAGCTCCCAGAACTTCTCGAACTTCTGCTTCTGGAAGGTGTTGAGCATGCTGTAGCCGAGCTGGAAGGTGTCCTCCGGCGTCAGCACCTCGTAGTGCTCCATCGGCCGCAGCTTGCCCCACACCCGCATCGTCGGCTTGATGCCGGCGGTCAGGTGCAGGTCGGAGCCGTTGGCCTCGACCACCTCGCGGAGCAGGTCGTCGATGTGCATGTCCGCTCGCCTCCACCGCCGCCCCGCGCCTCCGTCCGAGCCCCGAGCGGCCCGGACGGGTTGGGCGGCCAGCCGCCCGGTTGCGGCCGGGCCGCGACGCTAGTCCTCCACGAAGACCACCCGGAGGACCTCCTCCAGGGAGGTGATGCCGCTCAGGACCTTGGCCACGCCGTCCTGCTGCAGCGTACGCATCCCGGCGGCCACGGCCACCTCCTTGATCTGGCTGCTGGGGGCGTGTTTCACCAGCAGCCCCTTGATGCTCTCGTCCACGGGCATGATCTCGAAGATGCCCGTGCGCCCCTTGTACCCGATGTGGTTGCAGAACTCGCACCCCACCGGCTTGTAGAAGGTCGCCCCGCCGTCGGGGTCGAGCCCGACGCGGCGGACCAGCTCGGGCTTGGGGTCGTAGGGCGCCTTGCAGCGCTGGCAGAGTACGCGCACCAGCCGCTGGGCGATCACCCCCACCACCGAGGAGGAGACCAGGAAGGGCTCGATCCCCATGTCGATGAGGCGCGGCAGCGCGCCGGGGGCGTCGTTGGTGTGGATGGTGGAGAGCACCAGGTGCCCCGTCAGCGCCGCGTGGATGGCGATGCGGGCGGTCTCCTCGTCGCGGATCTCGCCCACCATGATGATGTCGGGGTCCTGGCGCAGGAAGGCGCGCAGGCCGCTGGCGAAGGTCAGCCCCGCCTTGGGGTTGATCTGCACCTGGGCGATGCCCGGCAGCTGGTACTCCACCGGATCCTCGATGGTCGTGATGTTCACCTCGGTGCGGTTGAGACGGTTGAGGATGGCATAGAGCGTCGTGGTCTTGCCGCTGCCGGTGGGACCGGTGATGAGAATGATGCCGTAGGGCTTGCTGATGATGGCCTCGAACCGGCGGTGGTCCTCGGGGAGCAGCCCCAGCTTCTCGATGCCGACGAAGGCCCCGCTCTTGTCCAGGATGCGCATGACCACCTTCTCCCCCCATACCGTGGGGATGGTGGAGACGCGCAGGTCGATGTCCTTGTTGTCGACCTTCATCTCGATGCGCCCGTCCTGGGGCAGGCGGCGCTCGGCGATGTTCATGTTCGCCATGATCTTGAAGCGGGAGACCAGCGCCGCCTGGATGTGCTTGGGCGGCGTCATCACCGGGTAGAGGGCGCCGTCGATGCGGTAGCGGATGCGCACCCGGGTCTCCTGCGGCTCCACGTGGATGTCGCTGGCCCCCTGGCGGATGGCCTGGACGATGATGAGGTTGGCCAGGCGGACGATGGGGGCGTCCTCGGCCACCGCCCGCAGCCGGTCGGCGGTCTCCTCGGGCTCGCCCTCGGCCGGCCGGATCTCGGCCAGCATCTGGTCCACCGCGCCCCCCAGCGCCGGGTACTGGGTGATAGCCCGCTGGAAGTCCTCCGGCGTGATGACCGCCGGCTGGATGTCCAGCCCGGTGAAGCGGCGCAGGTCGTCGATGGCGACGATGTCCAGGGGGTCGACCATCCCCAGGACCAGCGTGCCGTTCTCCTCCCGGACGGGGATGACGCTGTGGCGGCGGGCCAGGTGCTCGGGGATGCGGCTGAGGGTCTGCTCGTCGAGGAGGGTGTCGGCCAGGCTGACGAACTCCAGCCCCAGCTGGCGCGAGAGCGCCTGGGCGATGTCGTAGGGGCTGGCCCAGCCCAGGTCAATGATGACCTTGCCCAGCCGCTCGCCGGAGCGCCGCTGCTCCTCCAGGGCCCGGTCGAGCTGGCTGGGCGTGATGAGGCCCGCTTCCACGAGGACCTGGCCGATGAAGACGCGCCGGCGGGTCTGCTGCACCCGGCCTCCCCCGCTCTGGGCTGTGCCCCTAGTATAGGGGGTCGGCGCCGGGCGGTCGGCCGGGACCGCCGGGGCCGGGGGCGCCCCTGCGGCGGCTTCCGCCCGCCCCCGGCCGGCCGGGCGTCGTCCGTGGACCTCGACCACCACGCGCTGGGACGCGCTCTGGCCGAAGCGGTCCCGCACGGTGATGTTGAGGTCCGCCATGGTCTCCCGGGACCGGGGGTGGTCTCAGGGGGCGCGCCAGATGAAGACGTTCGGCTCCGAGGTCGGCTCGATGGTCCCCTCGCTGGCCAGGACCTCGAAGGTCAGCACGTCGTTCTCCGGGTCGCGCGCGATGACCGTCACGCGGGCCTCCCCGCCCGAGGGGACCACCGGCGGGTCCACCACGACCCGCTCGATGATCGGCGGCTCGTCGATGGCGCCCGTCGCCCCCGTGACGGAGACGTTGCCCACCGCATCCCGCACCATGATGTTGAACGTCACGACCTTGGCCATGCCCGTCACCTCATCTTCCGGCCGCGCCGCGCTGGCGGGCGGCCCATCGTCCTGGCGGGGCCCGCTACCCCTGTCCCGTGCGCCGGGCGGTCACCCGGGGAGCCCCCGTCCCGGCCCCGACTGTCCCGGGGGCCCCGCTGGCCGGCTCGGTGCCCCGGCCGTCCGTCGCCACCTCCGCCTGGGCCTGGGCCTGGAGTCGCTGGATGCCCTTGAGGCTCATCCCCCGGTCCACCATCGCCTTGATCCAGCGGATGCGCTCCACGTCCTCCTCGGAGAAGAGCCGGTGCCCGCCCCCGGTGCGTGCGGGGGCGATCAGGTGGTACTGCTCCTCCCAGGCCCGGATGCGCCGCGGGTTCACGCCCGTGAGCTGGGCCACGGTGCGGATGGGATAGATCGGCACTCGCCGGTCGACGATCATCACGCGTTCCTCCTCCGACATGCGTCGCCTCGCCGGTGCGCCGCTCAGCCGATGGACGCGGCGCTGGCAGCGCCCGGTCCGCCACCGCTGGCCGCCCTCGGGACGGCGACCCCGCCCAGGGACGCCAGCGCCGGCGCCGGCGTCCCCGGTTCGCGGGTGGGGATGTACCCCTGCTGTCGCAGGTAGCCGTAGATGTCCTGGATCTTCGTGAAGCCGTGGAAGTCGGGCCGGTACTCCTTCTCCAGCTTGTAGTCCAGCTCGATGAACTTGTTCAGCGTGACGAAGAAGGCGTACTGCACGATGTAGCTGGCCGCCTCGGGCGCGTCCCGGTTCTTGTCCACGAAGAGGTTGACGATGTCCACCCGCGGCATCGCCTGCGGGTCCAACCCCTCCGCGCGCGCCTTCGACTCCAGGAGCTGGTGGAGGTCGTGGGTGGCCTTCCAGTCCTTGGCCAGGACCATGGCCACGTCCAGGTCGTACTCCAGGTCCCCCGACCCCATGCTGTGGTGCATGGTGGGGCGGTGGTAGAGGTCGGTCTCCTGGCTCTCGTCCGCCGGCTTCTCGTCCAGCCGGCACCCCTCCTTGTCCAGGGGGGAGATGGCGAAGATGGGGCAGTTGAGCTCCAGGCTCATCTCCGCCAGCGCGGTGGAGATGGCGTCGGTGCGCGCCCGCGGGTCGTCGACGTACTCCCGCGTGGGGATCTTCTGCAGGTAGTCGAAGAAGATCACCACCTCGTTCGTCTCGAACTCCTGCATGAGGTTGTAGGCGTGGGCGCGGATGCGGTCCAGGGTCTCCCGCCGCCCCGCCTCGACCACGAAGAGGAAGGGGGCGTAGGCGCTCACCATCGTCTGGGCCTCGCGCAGGCGCGAGGCCAGCGAGCGGCCCGCGGGGTCGACGCCCGAGAGGATGAGGGTGGGGTTGATCCCCACCTCCCGGGCCAGCAGCCGGGCCGCCAGCACCCGGCGGGTCTGCTCCCAGGTGTAGTAGAGGACCGGCACGCGGTGGTTGGCGGCGACGTAGGTAGCCAGCTCCAGAGCGAAGTTGGTCTTGCCGCGGCGCGGCGCGCCGGCCAGACCGTAGTAGAACCCCTTGCGCAGCCCGGAGAGGAGGGCGTTGAGCCGCTCGAAGGGGTAGATGGAGTAGCCGAGCTGCCCGCCTCCGCGGCGCTCGGCGTCGTCGACGAGGCTGCCGACCGCCTCCGCTACCGGCAGGACCTGGCGGCGCAGCCGGCGCTTCTGGATGTCCAGGAGCTGGCGGATGGCCTCGGTGGTGAAGGCGACGATGTCCTGGTGGGCGTCGCTGCCCCGGTGGATGAAGGCGCCGAGCTCTTCGTGGAGCCGCAGCAGCAGCTCCCGGCTCTCCCGCGCCCGCAGGATCTCCAGGTAAGCCACCAGCTGGCCGGCGGTGGGCGGGCGCTGGGCCAGCACCGTGGCCAGGTAGCGCGCCATGTCCTCGGAGTAGAGGCCCTGGTCCTCCAGGTAGGCGCGCACCGTCAGGTCGTCCACCGGGCGCCCCGCGCCGTAGAGCTCGGCCACCGCCTTCAGCAGACGTTTGCCGGCGGAGTGGCTGAGCTGGTCGGCGTGGAACCCCTGATTGAGCGCCAGGACGTAGAGCTGCCGGTCCCGGATCAGCCCGCTCAGGAGAGCGGTCTCGATGCGGTGGTACTCCATCACGTCCCCCAGCCCGGCCGTGCCGCGGTCCTCAATCTCCTCGTCTCCGGTCACGCTGGCGTAGCGTCGCCCGTCCCCTGCCTCGCGCCGGCCCTGCCGCCCTCCCCCGGTCGACTCAAGGGGCCGCTGCGGCGTCGCACGGCCCCTGCCGGCCCCCGGGGAGCAGACACGGAGCCGCGCCAAAGTTATGGCAGAGTGCGGCCAAAGCTTCGTGTAGCACGTCTGGATATGCCCAGGAGCTTCAGGGCGTAGTCGTGACGCGCCGTTCCCTGTCGCGCAAGCGGCGGGGGGGACCGGCCCCGGCACGGGCCGCAGGAAACCTGTCTCGATTCGGCGAGGGACGGGCATGTAGTGGTGGTACAGCCGAACGGAGAGCCGGAGCCGGTGAACGGCCAGACGTTGCAGGCCTACAAAGCGGCGTTGGGGCTCGCCCCCGAGGACCTCACCCTCGAGGCCGCCCTGCGCTACCACGACGCCCGCCGCCTCGCCGAGCGCGGGCCCACCGACGAGGCCATCGCCGCCTACAAGCGGCTCCTGGAGCTCGTCGCGGACGAGCCCTGGGTCTACGAAGACCTGGTGGCCCTCTACACCGAGCGCGGGAGCACCCAGGAGGCGGTGGTCGTCCTCCTCACCCTGGCCGACGTCTACCTGCGGCTCGGGCGGACCGACGATGTGCTGCGGGCGTACGAGCAGGCGGCCACGCTGGCCCCCGACGACCCTGAGATCCGGGCGCGGCTGCTCAGCCCGCCGGGGGCCCCGGGATCCCCGACCGAGGCCCCGCCCGCGCCGCGGCGCCCGGCCATGGCTCCGGACACGAGCGGCGCGGGGGCGGCATCCCCCGCCCCGCCGCTGGCGCCGCCGGCCGCCCCGGGCCGGGCCCGCCCCGCTCCCGCGGAGCCACCGGGCCAGGGCGCCGGCCCGCCCCCGGCCGCCGGGACCGCTCCGGAGGACGCACCGCCGGCAGGCGGCAGCGCCCCGACGAGCGGCACCGCCACGCGCGGGCGCCGGGCGGCGGAGCCGGACGTCCAGGGGAAGAACGGTGTGGCCCGGACCCAGCGACTACCCGGCCGCAAGACCGAGTCCCTGGGCGAGACCCTCCTGCAGCTGGGGCTGGTCACGGCGGAGCAGCTGCGCCAGGCGCTGGAGATCCACCAGCGCACGGGGGAGCGGCTGGGCCAGGTCCTGGTGGACATGAAGGTCCTCACCCACCAGCAGCTGGCCATGGCCCTGGGGGTGCAGTGGGGCTACCGCTACGTCAGCCTGCGCGACAGCAAGATCGACGAGGAGGCCAGCCGCCTCCTCCCCCACACGCTGGCCTTGCGCCTGCGGGTCATCCCCATCGGCTGGCAGAACGGGCGGCTGGTCCTGGCGATGATCGACCCGCTCAACGTCATCGCCATCGACGACGTCCGCCTCATCACCGGGCACGAGGTCGAGCCGGTGATCACCACCGAGGAGGAGCTGCTCGGCGCCATCAACCGGGTCTACCAGGTGGACACGGCGCGCAGCGTCTCCGAGGACCTCCTCCGGGAGACCCCCGAGGCCGAGGGGGCGGAGGAGGATGTCTCGGTCGAGCAGCTCAAGGCCCTCGTCGAGGACGCCCCGGTGGTGCGGCTGGTGAACATGATCATCGAGGACGCCGTGCGCGAGCGGGCCAGCGACATCCACATCGAGCCCCAGCGCAGTGGGCTGCTGGTCCGCTACCGCATCGACGGCGTGCTGCACGACGTCATGAAGCCGCCGCTCAACCTGAAGTCGCCGCTGATCTCCCGCGTGAAGATCATGGCCGACATGGACATCGCCGAGCGGCGCAAGCCCCAGGACGGCCGCATCCACCTGCGCACCGCCGGGCGGGCCATCGACCTGCGGGTCTCCACCCTGCCCACGGTCTACGGGGAGAAGGTGGTGATGCGCATCCTCGACCAATCCACGCCGCTCATCGGGCTCAGCCACCTGGGCTTCCACAGCGAGACGCTGAGCCAGTGGGAGGCCGCGGTGAACAAGCCCTACGGGATGATCCTGGTCACCGGCCCCACCGGCAGCGGCAAGTCGACGACGCTCTACGGCACGCTGAACACGCTGAACACGCTGGAGAAGAACATCGTCACCGTGGAGGACCCGGTGGAGTACCAGCTGCCGCGGATCAACCAGGTGCAGGTGAACCCCAAGGCCGGGCTCACCTTCGCCACCGGCCTGCGCAGCATCCTGCGGCAGGACCCGGACATCATCATGGTGGGCGAGATCCGTGACCGGGAGACGGCGGAGATCGCCGTGCAGGCCGCACTCACCGGCCACCTGGTCCTCTCCACCCTTCACACCAACGACGCAGCCAGCGCGGTGAGCCGCCTGGTGGACATGGGCATCGAGCCCTTCCTCGTCTCCTCCTCGGTGATCGCCATCCTGGCGCAGCGGCTGGCCCGGCAGATCTGCTCCGACTGCAAGACCGGCTACTCCCCGCCCCCCGACGCCCTCAAGCGCCTCGGCCTGGACACGGCCGAGGGGGTGACGCTCTACCGCGGGGCCGGGTGCGAGGCCTGCCGCCACACCGGGTACAAGGGGCGCATCGGCGTCTTCGAGCTGCTGGTGGTGACCGACTCGCTGCGGGAGCTGATCGTTCGCCGCGCGCCGGCCGCCGAGCTGAAGGCCCAGGCGGTGCGCGAGGGGATGCGCACGCTGCGCGACGACGGGCTGGAGAAGGTCCTCTCCGGCGTTTCCACCATCGACGAGATCCTGCGCGTGGTCTACGTGGCGGACTGACGCCGCGGCGGTGAACCCCGCAAGGCGGGTCCTAGACGGGCGGGCGACGCCGCCTACTGGTCCTTCCAGGAGCGCAGGCGGTTGAAGTTCCCGAAGGTCGAGGCGCCCAGCGTGGCCGTGGGGTCGTAGGTGAAGACGAAGTCCCGGTCGATCTCCACGTCGTGGGCCAGCACCGCCCCGTAGAACTCACCGGAGCCCGCCGCACCCCGGTCGGTGTCGAAGACCCCGTTGGGGACGTTGAAGGAGCCGGCGATGACGCTGGCCCGGTCGAAGTGCACGGCCGGGTCGGCGGAGGAGCGGATGCTGACGATCAGCCGGCCGGCCGGGGCCGGGGCCGGGGTGCTCCAGGTGTCGGTGCTGAGCATCCCGAAGCGGCTGTACTGGCCGGCGTAGAGGGCCGTGGTGGCCTCCTCGCTGATGCGCAGGTCCACCCGCCCGTCCCCGAGGATCACCAGTCGCCCGCAGCGCCCCAGGGTGAGCTTCCGGATGTTCACCACCGTGGTCGTCCCGGCCGCCCCGGTCTGGATGCGCAGGTCGGTGAAGCCGGTGCTGCACCCGTTGGCGTCCCCCGCGGCGTTGAGGGTGATCTCATCCCAGTCGTAGCCGGTGGTGGCGTCCATGGTCCACCCGGGGGGATTCACCGTGCGGTCGGCGGTGCCGGGCGCGAACGGGGGCAGCGCCACGTCGGTGGGACAGGGGTTGGAGGGGGCGTTGGGCGAGGTGGTGCCGGCCACCTGCACGGCGCAGCTCACCGAGCAGGTGATGCTGCCGGAGGCCCGGGCGCTGCCGGTGTAGTAGCCGTTGTTGGTGTAGGGCGGCGGAGGGTCGTTGTCGATCTTCCCGTAGTTGCTCTCCGGGCCCTGCAGCGAGATGTTGCCGTTGGCCGCCACGTCCCCGTAGACGGTGATGCCCTGGCTGATGGTCACGTTCCCCAGGGCGCAGATGGCGTAGCCGGTCAGCCCGGTGGGGAAGCCCTCCACCACCGCAACCACCGTGCGCCGGGGGCCTCCTGCCGGCAGCACGCCGGTGGCGGCCACCCGGCGGTAGCGCGCATCGCTCCCCGAGCACGGGGGGAGGCTGCCGTCCAGGCACCGTACCGTGATGGTCGCGGTCCCGAGCACCACCCCGCCGTCGCTCACGGTCAGCGTCTCGCCGGCGTAGCTCTCCGCGTTGGCCTCCTGCAGCCGCCCCAGCGCGTAGTGCACCCCTCCCTCGGCGACGTTGAAGGCGCGGACGACCTGCAGCTGGCGCACGCTAGCGGTGAGGTCCGCGATGATGAAGAGGATCACCGCCGAGGTGACGGTGCCCACCAGCGCGCTGATCAGCAGGATGTAGAGCATGATGGCCCCGCGCTCCGCCCGGAGGGGGTGTCCGCCTGCGCCGCCCGTGCATCCGTGGGAAGGGTTCATGGTTCGCTGGGATTCTTCCAGTCGTTCAGGTTGGGCTCCGGGTTCCGCAGCATGACGTCCCGGCTCCAGGTGCGCCGCAGCACGCCGGAGGTGCCCTGGGAGCTCTCGGTCTGCAGGGTGATGCGCACCACGCGGATGCGCTGGATCTCGGAGCGGGTCGTCAGGTCGGTGATGCGCTGCCCGTTGGGGGCGAAGTAGTCGAAGGCCAGCTGGGTCACCCGCACCTGGGGATCGGAGAGGGGCCGGAGCGTGGCAATGGCCCCCGGGGTGCAGTCCTGCCGGTACTCCATGATCACCGGGACGCCGGTCACCGGGTCGTCGCCCACCCGGTAGCCCAGGGTGATGACCTCGTCCCCGGCGATGGTATTGCTGTTCAGCATCTCGCCGCTCACGTGGAGGGCGTTGGCCGTGGGCCGGAGCGCCGCGTCCAGGGCCACGACCATGTCCTGACATCGGGGCTCGGTCTGCTCGGCGGGGCGGAGGTTGAGACCGGCATTCCGCAGCCGCTCCGACATCCACTCCAGGCTGGTCCGGGCCGTCTCGGCATCGATGGTGCGCAGGCCGATCACCTGCTTGCTGCGCACGGCGGCACCGAGCAGCGTCGTCATGGAGGCCGCCAGCGTGACCATGAGCCCGATGGAGACGAGCACCTCCAGGAGGGTCATGCCGCCCTCGCCGACAGCGCGGGCCCGGGGGCGCCGGCCCCGCCCGGGAGCGGCTCCGACGCAGGCGGCCCGCCAGGCGACAGCATCACGACGGCTCACCGGCCCTGTGCGGCGTGCCCTACGGGGTCGCATAGGTGAAGTTGGAGACGTAGGTGCTCAGGATGGTGTAAGGGGGCGAGGAGGCCGTCTCGTAGAGCCGCACGGTGAGGCGGCGGACCGGCGGGGACACGAGGTCTTCGGTCACGATCTCCGCCCGGTCGAACTCCTCCGGCAGCCGTGGCTCCTCCAGGTCACCATAGGCGGTGTACCCGCTCGTCGGGGTCAGCGTCCGGCTGGCGGCCGGGACGGAGTAGCCCTGGATGCGGAGGTAGTCGAGCTCGGCCTGGACCCAGGCCGCTGCGGCGGCCCGCACCTTTCCCCGCCGGGCCTCTTTCAGGGCAAAGAGGAGACCGCCCAGCAGGATCGTCGCCAGCACGCCCACCAGGGCCGTGGCCACGACGATCTCCACCAGGCTGAACCCGCCCTCGTCCTGCCGGATCGCCGCCGGAGGCATCACTGTTCCCGGAACGAGACGCGTCCCGTCCCCTCTTCGATGGTGATGAGGTATCGGGTGGACGTGAGGCTGCTGCGCAGCGTCACGGTCCCCGTGGTGATGGGGATGCCGAATCGGTTGAAGCTGCAGATCCCCCCCGGGCAGGTGCTGCTCAGGGTGACATCCTGGGGGACGGTTGCCTGACGGACGATCCCGCCGTCCACGGCCGCCACCAGGTAGCCGGTGGCGGTGATGGTCACCGCGGCAGTGGTCCGCCGCAGCATCGCCGCCTGCCGCGCCACCCCGATGTCCGCCGTCATGGTCCGCGCCCAGCCCTCCAGGCGCTGCCGCGCCGCCGCCCCCCGCAGGGACGGGACGCTGAGCCCCAGCAACGCGGCCGCCACCGAGGCGACAATGACCAGTTCCAGGGCGCTGGCCCCCCGGGTGCTCCAGGGGCGCCACCGGACGGACGTCTCCGGGGCCTTGAGCGTGCGCATCGCCTGCCGCCTCCTCCACGGGACCGATCGGCGTAACCTAACATGTATACCCAGCCCGGCCCGGGGATAGACCTGCTCCGGCGGGGGGAACGGTGAACGGGCGACCGGCGATGGCCGCGACTAGACCAGCGCGGCGGCCAGCTGGCTGTTGCGCTTCATCTCCAGGCGGATGCGGCCCAGGTTGCAGCGGGCGTTGCCCACGACGACCAGCAGGGCGTCGGGGCCGGCCGGGCCGACCGCCACCGGGCCCTCGTCGAACTCCACCAGCAGCCCGCGGATCATGCCGCGGACCATCTCGTTGCCCATGGTCTCGGCGGCGGCCATGTTGCTGGCCACGATGGCCCCCACCGACTCCAGGTCGACGTCCTCGGTGGTGATCCCCTCGATGACGAAGCCGTCGCGGCCCACCACCAGGGCGGCCAGGACACCCTCCACCTTGGCGAGCTCCGTCAGGACATCCCGAATCTGCGACATAGGCTATCTGGACTCCTTCCCGTCCTCGGCCCCGTCCAGGAGGCCGCGGAGTTTGAGCAGTGCACTGGCGAGGACGCGGGAGACGTGCTTCTGCGAGATGCCGATCCGCTTCGCCGCCTCCATCTGCGTCAGGTCGGTGAAGAACAGGTAGTAGAGGACGCGCCGCTGCAGCGGGTTGAGCTTCTCGATGGCGCCCATGAGCGTGAGCCGGTCCTCGATGGGGATGGGGGTGGCCGGCACGCCCCGGGTGCGCCCGCGGTCGCGGTCGACGCGCAGCTCCCCCGTCTCCTCGTCGGTCTCCAGCGAGATGGTGCGCAGGACCTCGCGGGTCTTCAGCAGCTCCAGCAGGTCCTGCTCCTCGACGTTGAGCTCCGAAGCGAGCTCGTCCATGGCGGGGTACCGCCCCTCCGTGCTGAGGTAGCGCCCCACCGCCTCGTCGATCTGCTGGTTCAGCCCGACGAGCCACCGGGGCTTGCGGATGGTGTCGCGGTGGTCGCGCAGGTAGTGGCGGATCTCGCCGCGGATGAGGTGGCTGGCGTAGGTGGCGAACTTGACGCCGCGGCCGGGGTCGAAGACCTCGATGGCGTTGAGCAGGCCGATGTAGCCGACCTGCATCAGGTCGTCCGTGGGCACCCCGGAGAAGACGAAGTCGCTGACGATGCGCCGCACCAGGGGCGTGCAGGCCTGCACGATGTCGTCGCGCAGGCGCCGGTCGCGCGTCTCCGCGTAGCGGGCGACGAGGACGTCTTCTGAGGCCGGCGGGGCCTCGCCCCCCTCGCGGCCGGCCTCCGGCCGGCTCCCCCGAGCGGTCTGCCGGGCTCCGCCCGGTCGAACGGTCGTGCCACGCACGCCCATGCCGTGTCCCTCCCCGACGATCCGACGGCGAGACACGACGCCATCCCGCCCGGACCGGATGCGTCTCCGCTCTGGCGGCCTCGCCGCGAGAGGCCCTCCCGCGCGGCAGGCATGGGTACGACGAAGGAGTGCGACGGTCGCCCGATGAAGACTGATGATGAAGACCGAACCCCCTCGGTGGCGCCACCGAGGGGGTTCGACGTGTTCCAACCCTTCGGTAGCCCGGCCGACCGACTGCCTGGTCCCGTGGCTTTGCGCCCCCGTCTCGCGACGGGTTTGCCGTTTCGAGGTTTCCCGTATGAACTTGGTAATCGCCAGTATTCTCCGTCGCGGCGTCAACTCCTTCTCACATCGGCCGAGATTCTTCGAAAGCTCCGGGAAGGCGCGCACCGTCCGGCATCGGACCGCCCGGCACCCGGCCTTCAGGTTGACGGCCGCCGTCCCAGGTAGCGGAAGACGAGACGCCGCTCCAGCAGGAAGGCCACCACGCGGTCCACCACCTCCCGTGGCGCGCCCGCCGCCCCCGCCACCTCGTCGACGGTGCGCGTGCCGTCCAGGAGCGGGAGCCACTCCAGGACGCTCCGGCCGAAGCGGGCCGCCACCGCCTCCTCCGTCTCCTCGCAGCGCCCGTCTGCGGCGGGGGCCAGAAGGAAGCGTTCGTCGCCCCGAAATCGACGAGACCCTTCCCCTGTGGGCTCCCCCGCCGCAGCGGACAGCCCGGCAGGGGCGGCGGCCGGAGGCGCCTGCGCAGGAGGCGCGCTCACCGACGGCGGCGGAGGCTCGGCCGCCGGCGTCTCCGCGCCGTTCGGCGCGAGCACGGCGGCGTCGTCCGCCTGGGCGGTGGTCCCGCTGGCCGGTTCCCCGGTGCGGGGACCGGCCGGAGGAGGAGCGGTAGGTGCCGCCCCCAGAGCGCCGTTGCGCTCCCCGGCCGGCGCCAGCGCGGTCACCCGCCCGGCGTAGACGCAGAAGAGCCCGTCCGCCGCAGCGGCTTCCTCGACGCCGTCCGTCTCGGCCGGCACCAGCAGCCCGTCCTGGAAGCGCAGCGCGGTGACGGCCCCGTCGTGCAGGATCCAGGCGCGCGGCTCCTCGTCCAGGAGGAGGGCCAGCCCCTCGAAGCGCTCCAGGCTGGCCCAGGCCAGCCAGGCGTCGGGGCGGATGACCCCGACGGGCACCGCCGGGTGCACCACCGTGAGGTCACGGAGCTGGCGCGCCCACTCCGGCGCCAGGGGGATGCGGCCCCAGCGCGGCGGGACGCGCCCCAGGCGCTGCGCCACCGCCGAGAGGGCGTGGCCGCCGTCCGCCCACCCCTCCCGCTCCCACAGGCGGATCAGCGGCTGGCCCTGGACGAAGAGCAAGACCGCTTCCGCGTCGGGCCAGCGCAGCCACAGCAGCCCGCTCCACTCGTGCCGCTGCCCCACCCAGGCGGCCCACTGGGCCGGGGTGAGGGGAGCGGTGGAGACGGCGGTGCGCGCCATCAGATCACCTCGCTGGCGCGCCGGTGCCAGGCCGCCGCCGCCCCGATGCAGGCGAACCCGCCGATGCGCAGGAGGTTCACCGGGTGGACGTCGGTGTAGAGGTCGAACCAGGTCAGGTAGGCGACGCCGACGCCCCCCACACCCAGGGTGAAGACCCCCACGGCCAGCATCGCCCACACCCCGCCGGCGGCCCCGCCCCGGAAGGCCACGGCCGGCGCCAGGCCCAGCGGGACCAGGAGCAACCCGGCCACCGGGTAGAAGAGGTCGAGCGCCTTCTCCAGCGGGTCCATCGGCGTCAGCGCGATCGGCCACAGCACCGCCACCACGACGACCGCGGCGAGCGCCGCCCCACCGAGGAGCAGCGCCCGACGCTCGCCCGGGGTGAGCATGGCGGCCACGGCCCGCCACTCCCCGACCAGCGCCAGCGCCAGGACCACCACCGCCCCGGCGAAGGCCACGTCGGCGGACGAGGGGTAGGGGCGCGCTCGCCCCGACCACTCCGCGGCCCCGTAGAGGATCAGCCCCCCGGTCCACAGCGCCGCCGCCGCGGTCAGCCCGAACCAGACGACGCGCTCCCGGTCGCGGGGCCCGTAGGTGCGCGTGGCCTGCCAGGCCAGGGCCGCGGCACTCGCCGACGCCAGGAGCTGGATCGTCAGACTGAGGAGGTGCTGGGCCACGCGCGAGGCGGTGGTCGCCGGGCCGGGGACCAGCACGGCCACCCCCGCGGCCAGCAGCGCCAGCGGGAGCATGAGTGGAGCCAGCCCTCGCATCACCGCACCTCGTCGCGCACTCACGTCGCCCGCTCCCGCACCGCCGCCAGGGCCTCCGCACACTCCAGCTCCGCGCCCAGCCGGGCCAGGAGGCGGTCGGTGAACCGCCGACCGGCGAGCTCGTCGAGCGCGCGCACGAGCGCGGCGAGCGCCGCCTCACCGCGCGCTGGGCTGACCGTCCCGTGGACCGCGCTGTGCGTGACGATCGCCTCGGGGTTGAGGATGGCGTTGGCCAGGTCCTCGAGCCGCCGGGCCGCGCGGGCGCCGCGGTGGCGCTGGGCGGCGACCATCACCCCGCCCAGCAGCGCGGCCCAGGGGAGCGCGGTCGCCGGTGGGGACGTGGCAGGCGTCGCCGCTGGCGCCCGGTCGGCGGGAGCCGCCGGTGCGCGCACCGGGGGGGCCGCTGGCGCGGGGGCGCCGCTCGTCCCCGGGGTGGCCCCCGGCGCCGCCCGCGCGGGGACGGTCCGTGGTGGCGTCACGGCGGGGATGGCAGCGGGGCTGGCCGGGTAGACCGTCACGACGGCCTCCTCGTCCGTCCACAGTCGCCGCAGCACCTCGACGGGGTCGTCCCACTGCAGGACCTCGGGGTTGTCCCGCGGCAACAGCCACCCCCCGCGCAGGTGCCCGTGCTGCACCCACACCGCACCCTCCCCGGCGCGTCCCACCGCCGCCACGAGGCCGGAGAAGCCGCGGCGCCGCAACAGGGTGACGAGTGCCTCCAGCCCGGCGAAGGCCGGCCGCAGGTCACGGTACAGCGGCGGCGCCACTCGCGCCGTCGCCACCGCTTGGGCCGCCTGGGCGCGGGTGAGGCCGGCGGTCACGGCTAGCGGATGCCCCGCTCGCGGTAGTAGCGCAGCGCGCCGGCGTGCATGGTGATCGGCATGCCGCGCCGCGCCGTGGCCGGGCTGATGTCCTTGCCCCGCGCGTGCGCCGCCTGCAGGCGGTCGACGTTCTCCCACAGCGCTTTGGTCAGGTTGTAGATGAGGTCCTCGGCCATCTCCTGGCGCGTGACCAGCATGGCCATCACCGCCGCCGTCTCCACCGGCGTGTCCTGCCCCCGGTAGGTGTTGGCGGGGATGGTCACGCTGGTGTAGTAGGGGTAGGGCTCGCGCAGCTGGTCGACGACCTCGCGCGGGATCGGCAGGAGCATCAGGTCGCGCACGGCGGCGATGTCCTGCACCGCCGCGGTGGGGATGCCCGCGGTGATGAAGGCCGCGTCGATCACCCCGTCCTTCAGC